>JAFAWC010000477.1 GCA_019242135.1 Mycobacteriaceae bacterium
CTCGACGGCGAGCCCGGCTGGCGAGTGGTCACCGTCAACCAGAACGGCGTGGACGTCGGCGTACTCAACGAGGTGCCCGGCACGCCCGCACCGTCGGTGTCGGTCACGCTGGACCGTTCGATACAAGACGCTGCGCAGCACGCGGTGAACAACGTCGGCAGGGCGGCGATGATCGTTGCGATCAAGCCGTCCACCGGCGCGATCCTGGCGGTCGCGCAGAATCCGGCCGCAGACTCCCAGGGCCCGTTGGCGACCACCGGCCTGTTCCCGCCCGGGTCGACGTTCAAGATGATCACCGCGGGCGCCGCCATACAACGCGACATGGCGACCCCCAATACGCTGCTGGGTTGCCCCGGCACGATTGACATCCTGCATCGCACGATCCCCAACTACGGCGGGTTCGACCTCGGGGTGGTGCCGATGTCGCGGGCGTTCGCCAATTCGTGCAACACGACGTTCGCCGAGCTGGCAAGCCGGATGCCGCCGACGGCGCTGACGGTCGCGGCGGCGCAGTACGGTATCGGGCCTGACTATGACATCGCGGGCATCCCGACGGTCAGCGGCTCGGTGCCACCCACCGTCAACGTGGCCGAGCGCACCGAGGACGGGTTCGGGCAGGGCAAGGTGCTGGTCAGCCCGTTCGGGATGGCGCTGGCCGCCGCGACCGTCGCGGCCGGGAAAACACCTGTGCCGCAACTGATTCTGGGGCGCCCGACCGAGATCACCGGGGACCGCACCGACATCACCCCGCAGATGCTCGACGGCCTGCGCCCGATGATGCGCCTAGTGGTCACCAACGGCACCGCAAAGGACATCGCCGACACCGGAGACGTGCACGGCAAGACCGGGGAGGCGGAGTACCCGGGTGGGTCGCACTCCTGGTTTGCGGGCTATCGCGGCGACCTGGCGTTCGCGGCGCTGATCGTCGGGGGCGGCAGTTCGGAATACGCGGTGCGCATGGTCAAGTTCATGTTCTCATTGCTGCCGCCGGACTACATGGCCTGACGGCTTTGTGCCCGGCGCCCACGCCGCGGCCGCGCGGTAAGTTGGTAAGGCCATGACGAGCTTTGGTCAGCAGGAAGTCGAATTCCGCATCTCGGACGCCGACCGCAATGGCACGTTGCGGCGGCTGCACAATGCGGTCGCGCTGGGACTAATCGACATCGACGAATTCGAGGACCGTTCGAGACGGGTGTCGACGGCGCGCACCCGCGGCGAGCTCGACACGCTTGTCGGTGATCTGCCCGGTCCGGGCGCCATCGTCACCTCCGCGGCCGATCGGGTCGAACTGCGCGGCTGGCTCGGCTCGCTCAAGCGGCACGGCGAGTGGACCGTGCCGACGCGGCTGGCGCTGGTGCGGCGGATGGGCTCGGTCGAACTCGACCTGACGAACGCCCGTTTCGCGGGCCCGGTGGTGGTGATCGACCTCGACATGGTCCGCGGCTCGGTACAGATTTGGTTGCCAGACGGTGCGAGCGCGTCGATCGACGACGTGACGGTGTATGCCGGCAGCGCCCGCGACCTGCGCAAAGGCGCACCTGGGGAGGGCACGCCGCACGTCGTGCTGACCGGGCGGATGGTGATGGGCTCGGTGAAGATCCGCGGGCCAAAGCGGCCGAAGCTGCGGCGGTTGCGGCGCAGTCAGGCGAGCTGAGCGTCGCGTCGCTCACCTACGCTGGTGATCATGACTGTTCGTTCCGGTGTGCTGTCACCGACCCGGCAGGTGCCGCCGTCGATCCCGCGGCCCGAATACGTCGGTAAGCGCACCGCGAAGGAGGGCAGCGAGCCGTGGGTGCAAAGCCGCGAGGTGATCGAGCAGATGCGGGTCGCCGGTCGCATTGCCGCCGGCGCGCTCGTCGAGGCCGGCAAGGCGGTCGCACCGGGCGTTACCACCGACGAGCTGGACGGTATCGCCCACGACTACATGGTCTCGCACGGCGCATATCCATCGACGTTGGGATACAAGGGTTTCCCGAAGTCGTGCTGCACGTCGCTCAACGAGGTCATCTGCCACGGTATCCCCGATTCGACGGTGATCGAGGACGGCGACATCGTCAACATCGATGTAACCGCGTACATCAACGGCGTGCACGGCGACACCAATGCGACGTTTCTGGCCGGCGACGTGTCCGAGGAGCACCGGCTGCTCGTCGAGCGCACCCGTGAGGCGATGACACGCGCGATCAAAGCCGTCAAGCCGGGGCGATCGTTGTCGGTGGTCGGGCGGGTGATCGAATCGTATGCAAACCGCTTCGGCTACAGAGTTGTTCGTGACTTCACCGGGCACGGCATCGGAACCACCTTCCACAACGGGCTGGTGGTGCTGCACTACGATCAACCATCGATCACCACTGTTCTCGAGCCCGGGATGACGTTCACGATCGAGCCGATGATCAACCTCGGCTCGCTGGATTACGAGATATGGGACGACGGCTGGACGGTGGTCACCAAGGACCGCAAATGGACAGCGCAGTTCGAGCACACGCTGGTGGTCACCGATGACGGCGCCGAAATCCTGACCCTGCCGTGACCGGCGGGGCGCTGCTCGTGGCCGGTACCAGCTCTGATGCCGGCAAGTCGGTGGTCGTCGCCGGGCTGTGCCGGCTGCTGGCCCGCAAAGGCGTGCGGGTGGCGCCGTTCAAGGCGCAGAACATGTCCAACAACTCCGCGGTCACCGTCGAGGGCGGCGAGATCGGCCGCGCGCAGGCGATGCAGGCGCATGCTGCGGGCCTTTTGCCGAGCGTGCGGTTCAACCCGATCCTGCTCAAGCCGGGAAGCGACCGCACATCGCAACTCGTGGTGCGGGGTCGGGCCGCCGGCACCGTCCACGCCGGTGATTACGTCGCTCACCGCGAGCATCTCGCCGCGGTGGTGGCCACCGAGCTGGAGTCGCTGCTGTCCGAGTTCGACGCGGTGATCTGCGAGGGCGCCGGATCGCCGGCCGAAATCAACTTGCGGGCAAGCGATATCGCGAACATGGGGCTCGCACGGGCGGCTCACCTGCCCGTGGTGCTTGTCGGCGACATCGACCGCGGCGGGCTGCTCGCCCATCTGTTCGGCACGGTCGCGCTGCTTGAACCGGCCGACCAGGCACTGATCTGCGGCTTCGTGGTCAACAAGTTCCGCGGTGATCCTGCCCTACTGGAGCCTGGGCTGCGTGAGCTCGCGCGGCTGACCGGCCGGCCGACCTACGGAGTGCTGCCCCACGTCGACGACCTGTGGCTGGACACCGAAGACTCGCTGTCGGTCGTGGCCGGGCGCGTCATCGGCGTGCCGCAGCCCCCGTGCGGGGCGAGCTGGCTGCGGGTGGCGGCGGTCCGGTTGCCGCGCCTATCGAACTCCACCGACGTCGAGGCGCTGGCATGCGAGCCCGGCGTGCTGGTCAGGTGGACGACCGAGGCCTGCGACATCGCCGACACCGACGTCGTGCTGCTGCCCGGGACAAAGGCAACCGCCGCGGATTTGACCTGGCTGCGCGACCGCGGCCTCGCCGAGGCCGTGGTCACCCACGCCAGATCGGGCAAGCCGGTACTCGGCATTTGCGGCGGCTTTCAGATGCTGTGCACCCGGATCAACGACCGCGTCGAGTCGGGCGGCGGGGCTATCGACGGACTCGGGGTGCTCGACGTAGACATCGAGTTCTGCCCGGTCAAAACGCTGCGGCGGGCTCAGGCGCCGCTGGCGGGCTACGAAATCCACCACGGCCAGGTCAGCCGGTGCATGGAGGCGCCGTGGTCGCAGGTCGGCGTTCGCCGTGGCGCCGTATACGGCACACATTGGCACGGGCTGTTCGACAACGACGAATTCCGGCGGGCGTGGCTGGCCGAGGCGGCGCTGGCCGCCGGCCGGGGCGATTTCGTGGTCGCCGACGACACCGACGTCACCGCGCGCCGCGGCGCGCAGCTCGACAGGCTGGCCGATCTGCTGGCCGGACACCTCGACGTCGACGCCGTGTGCGCCTTGCTCGACAACGGACCGCCGCCACGTCCCACTGTGATCAGCGGGTTTGGCCCGTAGCCTGTCATCGTGACCCGGCTATTTGCCCTGCTGGCGGCCATCGCACTGCTGGTCGTCGGGTGCGGGAAGACAATCAGCGGAACCGCGACGTGGCCGGGTGCGACTCTGAACAAGGTCCTGCTCACCGAGGCCGATTTCCCGCCCGGCGTGCTGTATGGGCGCATCGGCGAAGACCCCGGCGTGCCGGACAACGCCGGCGCGCCGCCGTCGATGCTCTCGATACCGCAGGGCTGCTCGAACGGGCTGACCGGCGTGATCGCGGCCTACGCCGAGCGGGGCCCCGGTGCCGCCGCGAAGTACGGCGTCACCTACAGCGGGGTGAGGATCGTGATGACGGTGCTCACATCCGCGCTCAACCTCGACGGGCTGGCGACAGAAGCGACCCGCTGCCAAAGCTTCAACGTGTTCTTCGACCGCAATTCTGCGGCGATCCCAATGACGACCACCAGGCTCGCGTCGCGCCCGGACCAGCTGGTGTACGCGCAGACAATGAACCTGCAAGGAAATGACACCACCGTCTATATGTCGTTCGAAAACGTCGGTCGCATGGCGGTGTTCGGAATGGGCTTGCCGACAATACAAATCAGTACCGGACAACCACCGCCGCCCAACGGCTCGCTGCCGCAGACGTTTACCGAGATCGCCGATCGCCAAGCGCAACGGATCCACGACAGCTGAAACTGAACATCTTGTGCGAGAGCGCGGAAAACCACCCGACCGCGGGGTCCAAGCAGGTAGCGTGCCACGAGTGCCTTCGACGATGGTCACCATCGAGGGATTCCCGGTAACGGTCAATGTGGCAGGGCCCGAGAAGGGTCCTGTGGTCGTGATGCTCGGCGCCTCCCACCATGCGCCCGGCGCGTACGACGCGGTGTGTCAGCGGCTGCACACGGCGTCCCTGCGCACCGTGGTCATCTCGCCGGACCGTCGGCTCACGCCCAAATCGGTGCTGGGCATTCTGGATTCTCTGGGTGTGCAGTGGGCCCTGCTGGTCGGTGACCGCATCGGCGGCGAGATCGCTTGGGAACTGGCGGCGAGTCGGTTGGATCGGTTCATCGGTCTCGTCGTGATTGACCGCGGCCACCCCAAGGTTGCCGACATGACCGGCGTGGTCCGCGACGAGCACTGCCCGCCGGTGGAGATCAATACAACCGCGCTGGTCAGCACGCCCGCCGCACGGGCGGTCGCGAAAGCCAGCCAGCGCTATGTGTACGGCGACTTCCGGCTCGTCGAACTGCTCGGCCGTCGCAACGCGCAGGAATCGACCGCCCAGCTGGCCGCCGAAATCGTGCTGCGCACGAGCACCTGGTGACCGTCAGTGCGCCGGCGACTCCGGCGTCCATGCCTGTGGCAGCCGAGGGTTGCCCGGGAACAAAAAGTCGATGAACGCGGCGGCCGTCGGCTGGGGTTCGTGGTTGGCCAGGCCGGGCCGTTCGTTGGCCTCGATGAACACGTAGTCGCTCTTGGTCACGTCGGGGACCAGCAGGTCGATGCCCGTCACCGGGATGCCGATCGCCTCGGCCATCGTCTCCGCCACCCGGCAAAGTTCCGGGTCCACCTTTGCGGTGACGTCGTGGATCGTCCCGCCTTGGTGCAGATTCGCGGTGCGACGCACCCGCAGCCGGGTGCCTTCGGGCAGCACGTCGTCCAACGACCAGCCGGCCTCGCGCACCGTGCCCTCGGTGACCGCGTCCAGCGGGATGCGCGACTCGCCGCCGGTGGCCGCCGACCGACGGCGGCTTTCGGCCTCGATCAGGTCGCGCAGGGTGTGCCGCCCGGTCCCGATCACCTCCGCAGGCTTTCGGATCGCCGCGGCGACGACCTTTCCGTCGATCACTACCAGGCGAAGGTCGTCGCCGTACGCGCGCTGCTCGATGAGGACCTCGGGGCAGTGCTCGTGGGCACGGACCAGCGCAGCGTCCAGCTCGGCGGGACCGCTCACCCCCACCGTGATGCCTTTGCCCTGCTCCCCGCGGGTGGGCTTGACCACCACGTCGCCGACCTCCGCGAGGAACGCGTGGTCCTGCTCGTCGAAGGTGGCCAGCCGGCCGCGGGGGACGGTGACGCCGGCCTCCACCGCGATGCGCCGGGTCCGGCGTTTGTCGTCGCAGCGGCTCAACGCGACCGCCGAGGCGAACTCCGACAGTGACTCGCGGCTGATGACGCTGCGACCGCCGTGGGTGAGGCGCAGCTCACCGGTCTCGGCGTCGAGGACCTCGACCTGGATGCCGCGTCGCAGCGCCTCGTCGGCGATGATCCGGGCGTAGGGGTTCAGGTCGTCGATCGTCTCGGACGGCGCTGCGGTGAACAGCGGTTCGTTTATCGCGTTTTTGCGTTTGATGCACAGCACCGGCACGCGTTGGAAACCGAGTTTTTCGTACAGTGCGATCGCCGCCGCGTTGTCGTGCACGACCGAGAGGTCCATGTAGGAACGGCCGAGGCTGCTGAAGTGTTCGGCGAGGCTGCGGGTCAGCGCTTCGCCTACACCGGGCAGTCCGGCGGCGGGGTCGACGGCCAACGACCACAGACTGGAGCCGGATTCCGGGTCGTCGAACAACCGCTCGTGGTCGACTCCGGTGACGGTTCCGACGATGGTTTCGTCGTCGTCGCGCACCGCGACGAGATAGGTGACCACGTCGGCGGCGACATGGTTGTCCCAGATCACCTCCACCCGTGCGGGCACCATCCCGCAGCGCACGTAGACGCGGTTCATCTCCTCGGCGTCTTGTGGCGAATCCAGCCCTCGGACGGTGATTCCGGTCGGCGACCAGCGCAGCGACTCGTCGGAGAAGCGCAGCCGGTAGGTGTGACTTGGGTCGATGAACAGCTCATGAGGCGCGCGGGCGACCACGACATGGGCCGCGCTGGCGTACATGCAGACGTCCCGGCGGCCGGGCCCCTCCCGGCGCAGCACCTCGGCCAGCTCATCTGCGTCGGAAAACGTCTGCCCAACGATCAGCCTGCCCCAGCCCAGATCTAGCACGACGTTGTCGGGCATGGCCGCGACCAGGTGCGCCGGCGGCGTGTCATGCAGCCCGAGCGTGATCGCCTCGGGATGGTCGTCACCGGCCCCCCGGCGCCGTCCAGCTTCGGACACTTAATTGACATTACCGGCGAGGCATCGCTCCCACGCGGGCAGCGGTCACTTGGCTGTCGGGAGTCAAGTGAGGGCTACGCCGCCGGTGGAGGGTTTTGCAATGGTTGACTTTCGACATGTTGACTCTGAGCGAGCTCGAGGAGCAGATCGGCGCGGGCGACATCGACACCGTGATCGTCGCGTTCGCCGACATGCAGGGCCGATTGACCGGCAAACGCGTATCGGCGCAGCTATTCACCGAGGAGGTCGCCAAGCACGGCGCCGAGTGCTGCAATTACCTGCTCGCCGTCGACGTCGAGATGAACACCGTCGGCGGATATGCGATGAGCGGGTGGGACACCGGCTACGGCGACATGGTGATGACCCCGGACTTCTCGACGCTGCGGCTGATTCCGTGGTTGCCGGGCACCGCGCTGGTGATGGCCGATCTACATGGACCCGGCCATTCACCTGTGCAGCAGGCGCCTCGCACCATCCTGGCCCACCAGATCAGCCGGCTCGCCGAACGTGGACTGGTGCCTTACGTGGGCACCGAACTCGAGTTCATGGTGTTCGACGACACCTACCGGGAGGCCTGGTCGCGCGGATATCGCGGGCTGGCGCCGGCCACCGACTACAACGTCGACTACGCGATGCTCGCCTGCACCCGGCTCGAGCCGCTGTTGCGCGACATCCGCCTGGGCATGACCGGAGCGGGCATGTACTGCGAAGGAGTCAAGGGCGAATGCAACCGGGGCCAGCAGGAGATCGCGTTCCGGTTCGACCATGCGATGGTCACTTGCGACAACCACACGATCTATAAGAACGGCGCCAAGGAGATCGCCGATCAGCACGGCAAAAGCCTGACGTTCATGGCGAAGTTCGACGAGCGTGAGGGCAACAGCTGTCACATCCACATCTCGCTTCGCCGCGACGACGGAAGCGCGGTGTTCGCCGACCCCGAGGGCGACCATCAGATGTCGGAGCTGTTCCGCGGTTTCGTCGCCGGGCAGCTGGCGACGCTGCGCGAACTCACACTTTTCTATGCGCCCAACGTCAACTCCTACAAGCGATTTGTCGACGCAAGCTTCGCACCGACGGCGGTCGCTTGGGGTCTGGATAACCGCACATGCGCGCTGCGAGTGGTCGGTGATGGCGCCGGCATGCGAATGGAGTGCCGGGCGCCAGGCGGTGACGTGAACCAGTACCTCGCAGTGGCGGCGTTGATCGCCGGCGGCCTGCACGGCATCGATGAGAAGCTCGAGTTGCCGGAACCCTTGTCCGGCAACGCCTATGAAAGTGACGCTGAGCGACTGCCGACGACGCTCGCACAAGCCGCAGACCTCTTCTCCCGGTCGAGCACCGCCCGCGCGGCTTTCGGCGACGACGTCGTCGCGCACTATCTGAACAATGCCCGCGTCGAAATCGACGCCTTCAACTCGACCGTTACCGATTGGGAGAGGGTGCGCGGCTTTGAGCGACTCTGACCGAACTGTTCGCCCCGTCGTGGGGATGACCACCTACCTCGAGCAGGCGCAGACCGGGATATGGGACGTGCGGGCAAGCTTTCTGCCGCACATCTATTTCGAAGGGGTGACCCTGGCAGGCGGCATCGCGGTGCTGCTGCCGCCGCAGCCCGTCGACGACGAGATCACCGACCGGGTGCTCGATGGACTGGACGGCCTGGTGATCACCGGCGGCAAGGACGTCGACCCCACCCGTTACGGGCAGGTGCCCCATCCCGAGACCGACGAGCCCCGATACGACCGCGACAGGTGGGAATTCGCCCTCGTCGCGGGGGCACTCAAGCGGCACCTGCCGCTGCTCGGCATCTGCCGCGGCGCCCAGGTGCTCAATGTGGCGCTGGGCGGCACGCTGCACCAGCACCTGCCCGACGTCGTCGGCCACAGCCGCCACCAGGCCGGCAACGCGGTGTTCAGCACGTCGCGGGTGCGTACGGTGCCAAGTACCCGGCTGGCGGCCTTGATCGGGGCGTACTCGGACGAACAGTGCTATCACCACCAGGCCATCGCCGATCTGGGCCGCGGACTGGTCGTCGCTGCGCGCGATGCCGACGGCGTGATCGAGGCGGTCGAAGCGCCGGGTGACACCTTCGTGCTCGCAGTGCAGTGGCACCCCGAGGAGCGGTTGGCCGACCTGCGGTTGTTCGCGGCCGTCGTCGAAGCGGCGCAGGCCTACGCCGCGGAGCGGGTGCACCCATGACCCAGATCATCAACCCGGCTACCGAAGAAGTGCTGCGGACCGTCGAGCGGGTTGACGCCGCGGCTGTCGACGATGCGGTGGCCCGCGCCCGACACGCGCAGCGACGGTGGGCCGGGCTGGCACCGGCGGACCGCGCAGCAGGACTGCGGGCCTTCGCAGCGGTGGTAGACGAACATGTGGACGAGCTGGCCGCGCTGGAGGTAGCCAACTCCGGTCACCCGATCTCGTCGGCAGAGTGGGAAGCAGGCCACGTCCGCGATGTGCTCAACTACTATGCGGCCAGCCCAGAGCGCCTGTTAGGCGAGCAAATCCCCGTCGCAGGTGGGCTTGACGTCACCTTCAATGAGCCGCTCGGCGTGGTCGGAGTGATCACGCCGTGGAACTTTCCGATGCCGATCGCGTCGTGGGGGCTTGCCCCCGCGCTCGCGGCCGGTAACGCCGTGCTGGTCAAGCCGGCCGAGTGGACGCCGTTGACGACGATTCGGCTGGGTGAGCTGGCGCTGGAGGCGGGACTGCCCGCCGGTCTCTTCCAGGTGCTGCCCGGCGAGGGTTCGGTGGTGGGGCAGCGGTTCGTCACACACCCCGACGTACGCAAGGTCGTGTTCACCGGGTCGACTGAGGTCGGCACCACGGTGATGGCGGGGGCCGCAGCTCACGTCAAGCGGGTCACCCTTGAACTCGGTGGCAAGAGCGCCAACATCGTGTTCGACGACTGCGACCTGGAACGCGCCGCCGCAACCGCCCCCTACGGTGTGTTCGACAACGCCGGGCAGGACTGCTGCGCTCGCAGCCGGATCCTGGTACAGCGCAACGTGTACGACCGATTCATGGAACTGATGGAGCCAGCGGTCATGGGTGTGGTCGTCGGGGACCCAAGCCGTCGCGACACCGAAATGGGCCCGCTCGTGTCCCGGGCGCACTGGCACACCGTGTCCTCGTACGTGCCCGACGATGCGCCGGTCGCGTTTCGCGGCAATGCTCCATCAGGTCCCGGTTTCTGGTTCGCGCCAACCGTGTTGACGCCCGAGCGCTCCGATCGCGTTGTCAGAGAGGAGGTCTTCGGACCTGTCGTCACGGTGCTGCCGTTCGACGACGAAGCGGACGCGATCATGTTGGCCAACGACACGGCCTACGGGCTCTCGGGGTCGATCTGGACCGACAACCTGTCGCGGGCGGTGCGGGTGTCACGGGCGGTGGAATCCGGCAATCTGTCCGTGAATTCGCACTCCTCGGTCCGCTACAACACCCCCTTTGGAGGATTCAAGCGGTCGGGGCTCGGGCGTGAACTCGGGCCCGACGCGCCGCTGTCGTTCACGGAAACCAAGAATGTCTTCTTCGCGATAGACCCTTGGGAGTCGCCATGACTTCAGTTGACCTGACGCGGCGCCTGGCGGGCAAGATCGCGGTGATCACAGGCGGCGCTAGCGGGATCGGATTGGCCACCGCTCGCAGGATGCGCGCCGAGGGTGCGACGATCGTCGTGGCTGACATCGACCGCGTCGCCGGGGAATCGGTGGCCGATGACCTGGGTGGTCTTTTCGTCCAGGTGGACGTGACGGATGAGGGTGCGGTCAACGCGCTGTTCGATACCGCGGCGCAACGGTGCGGGTCGGTCGACATCGCGTTCAACAACGCCGGAATCTCGCCCCCCGACGACGACCTGATCGAGATCACGGAGCTGTCGGCATGGCAGAAGGTTCAGGACGTCAATCTCAAATCGGTGTATCTGTGTTGCCGTGCCGCACTTGCGCACATGAGCGCCGTGGGAAGGGGATCGATCGTCAACGTCGCGTCGTTCGTCGCGGTCATGGGATCGGCGACCTCCCAGATTTCCTACACCGCGTCCAAGGGCGGGGTGCTGGCGATGTCGCGCGAACTGGGTGTGCAGTACGCGCGCAGCGGAATCCGGGTGAACGCGCTGTGCCCTGGCCCGGTCAACACGCCGCTGCTCAAGGAGCTGTTCGCCGCGGACCCTGAACGGGCGGCGCGCCGGCTGGTGCATGTCCCGCTGGGCCGGTTTGCCGAGCCGGAGGAAATCGCTGCCGCAGTGGCGTTTCTGGCCAGCGATGACGCGTCGTTCATTACCGCGTCGACGTTTCTCGTCGACGGCGGAATCAGTTCGGCCTACGTCACCCCCCTGTAGCGCGATGGAGCCGGCGTCGCGCACGGCGACGAGCGATTGACGGTGTTCTCTTGACACGGCATCGGTAAGATGATACTTACGGTAAGTGGCGACTTACGAAGTGGTCTTGGAGTCGCTCGCCGACCACACCCGGCGCGAGATTCTCAAGCTGCTGCGCGAGAAGCCATCATCGGTGCAGCAGATCGCCGACCAGCTACCGGTAAGCCGACCGGCGGTGTCGCAACACTTGAGGATCCTCAAAGACGCCGGCGTCGTCACCTGCTGCGCCGACGGCACCCGGCGCGTTTACCAGGTGAGGCCCGATGGCTTCGACGTACTTCGCCAGTGGCTGGATGTCATGTGGCGGGACGTCCTCGACTCGTTCGCCGACTTCGCCCGCAACCATGAATCAGGAGGCACATCATGACCACCATCACCGACATCCGCCGCGAAATCACGGTCGCCGGCCCACCGGAGCGGGCCTTCGATTTGTTCACCAACCACATGACCGAGTGGTGGCCGCCAGACCATCACGTGGCGACATCGCCGGTGGTGGCGACGCTGACCGAGTCCCACGTCGGCGGGCGGGTATTCGACCGCTGCGCGGACGGCAGCGAGTCGGTTTGGGGCAGAGTGACCGAGTGGGACCCCCCGAGGCGGTTTGCGTTCGCCTGGATGCTCACCAGCACATGGCAACTCGAAACCGACGTCGAAAAGGCGTCGCGCGTGTCGGTGTCATTTTCCGCGGACGGCGACAATACCCGAGTGATTCTGGTGCACAACGACTTCTGGCGACTCGGGGATGGCGGCCAGGGGATGGCGGACGCGGTCGGTTCGCCCG
>JAFAWC010000077.1 GCA_019242135.1 Mycobacteriaceae bacterium
AGCAGGGCGGCTACCCACAGCAGGGCGGCTACCCAGAGCAGGGCGGCTACCCGCCGCCGCAGGGCGAGCAGCGCGGGTACCCGCCGCAGGCTGAGCAGGGGTACCCACCCCGTGGCGGCTACCCAGAGCAAGGCGGCTACCCAGAGCAAGGCGGCTACCCAGAGCAGGGCGGCTACCCAGAGCAGGGCGGCTACCCCGAGCAGGGCTACGCGCCGGGATACGACCAGCGCCCGCCCGGCCCGGGTTATGGTGGGCCGCCACCCGGCCCTCCCGCTGGATACGATCAGCCTTACCGCCAGGGTCCGCCGCCGGGGTACGGCGGTCAGCCCGGTTACGGCAGCGAGTACGCCGACTACGGCCGTCCGCCCGGTCCACCGCCGGGACGGCATGAGGGCCCGGGATATGGCCGGCCCGAGCCGCAACCAGGCTACGGGGACTACGAGCAGGGCGGCTATCCGCAGCAGGGTCAGCCTTACGGGCAGCCCGACTACGGACAACCCGACTATGGGCAGCCTGACTACGGTCGCTACGAGGCGCCCGGTGGCTACGGCCCACCGCAGGCCGGCGACTACGAGTACGGGCAGGGCGGCTATGCGCCCGGCGGCTACGGCCAGAACGACTACGGACCGCCCGCCCCCACGAGCGTCACGCTTCAGCTCGATGACGGCAGTGGGCGCACCTACCAACTGCGGGAGGGCGCCAACGTCATCGGCCGCGGTCAGGACGCACAGTTCCGCCTACCCGACACCGGCGTCTCCCGCCGCCACCTCGAGATCAGGTGGGACGGTCAGACCGCGCTACTGTCGGACCTCAACTCCACCAACGGCACCACCGTGAACAACGCGCCGGTGCAGGAGTGGCAGCTGGCCGACGGCGACGTCATTCGCCTCGGCCACTCGGAGATCGTCGTCCGCATGCACTAAGCCCATCGCCGTTGGCTTCGCTCCCGCATCGACCACTGTCCAAGTATCGTGACGTTGCCGATGGGCCGTGGGTTTCACGAGAGCAAGGGGACGCGAAGATGCAGGGGTTGGTGCTGCAACTGTCACGCGCCGGCTTCCTATTGTTGCTGTGGCTGTTCATCTGGACGGTGTTGCGGATCCTGCGCACCGATATCTACGCGCCAACCGGTGCGGTGATGGTCCGCCGAGGGCTCGCGCTGCCCGGCTCCCTGATGTCCAGCCGCCAGCGCCGTCACAACGCCCGGTACCTGGTCGTTACCGACGGCGCACTCGCCGGTACCCGCATCACGCTGGGAAATCAGCCGGTCCTGATCGGACGCGCCGACGACTCCACCCTCGTGTTGACTGACGACTATGCTTCGACGCGCCATGCGCGCCTGTCCCAGCATGGCGCTGAGTGGTACGTCGAAGACCTAGGATCGACCAACGGCACATACCTGGATAGGGACAAGGTGACGACGGCGGTACGCGTTCCGATCGGCACGCCGGTTCGAATCGGCAAGACGGTAATCGAGTTGCGCCCGTGACGCTTGTCCTCCGTTATGCCGCGCGCAGCGACCGCGGACTTGTCCGTGCCAACAACGAAGACTCCGTGTATGCGGGCGCGCGGCTTCTCGCGCTGGCCGACGGGATGGGCGGGCACGCCGCGGGCGAGGTCGCTTCCCAGCTGGTTATCGCCGCGCTTGCGCATCTGGATGACGACGAGCCCGGCGGCGACCTGCTCGCCAAACTCGACGAGGCGGTGCGCGAGGGCAACGCGGCGATCGCTGCGCATGTGGAAAACGACCCCGACCTCGAGGGCATGGGCACGACGCTCACCGCAATCCTGTTCGCAGGCAACAAGCTTGGCCTTGTCCACATCGGCGATTCGCGTGGCTATCTGCTCCGTGACGGGGAGCTCTCGCAGATCACCAAGGATGACACCTTCGTGCAGACGCTCGTCGACGAGGGTCGTATCACCGCCGAAGAGGCGCACAGTCACCCGCAGCGCTCACTGATCATGCGGGCCCTTACCGGCCACGAGGTGGAACCGACGCTTATCATGCGCGAGGCCCGCACGGGTGACCGATACCTGCTGTGCTCCGACGGACTCTCCGACCCGGTCAGCCAGGACACTATTCTGGAGGCTCTGCAGATAGCCGATGTGCACGAAAGTGCGGACCGGCTCATCGAATTAGCCCTGCGCGGCGGCGGGCCCGACAACGTCACAGTAGTGGTCGCCGATGTCGTCGACTATGACTATGGCCAGACTCAGCCGATCCTGGCGGGCGCCGTTTCCGGCGACGACGAGCACATCGCGCCACCAAACACCGCGGCCGGACGAGCGTCCGCGTTCAATCCGAGGCGCAACGCCGTGGCCGCCCGCGCTGCTGCTGAACCCGAAGCGCCGCCCGGGCGGCGATCCAGGCCGTGGCGGCGGATCGGCATCGCTGTCGCCGTGCTCGTCGTGCTCGCAGTCGCCGGACTGCTCATCGGGCGCTACATCATCCGCACCAACTACTATGTCGCCGCACACAACGACACGGTGTCGATCATGCGCGGCATCCAAGGTTCCCTGCTGAATTACCCGCTTCAGGAGCAGTACCGGATCGGCTGCGTCACACCTTCAAACGAGTTGCGGGTTATCGCCCTCAGCGATCCCCAGAACGGCTGCCGGGCGCTCAATGTCAACGACCTGCGGCCGGCGGAGCGCAAGCAGGTCATCGACGGGCTGAAGAGCGGCACATTCGACGATGCCTTCAAAGAGATGAACAATCTGGTACCGGCCTTGCTGCCGGTGTGCCAAGCCGCGCCGGCGCCAACACCCGCCGCCCCGACGCCGACCACAACGACCACCACCACCCCGACCAAGGCGCCGGTCACCAGTGAGCCAACGCCGACACCGACTCCCAGCGAATCGGCGGTGCCCACGGCTCCGGCACCGTCGACGCCTGCGCCGACTCCGCAGACACCGGGCACGACTTGCCGGAACGCCGCATGACCACCCAGCCGCAACCCGTGGTCGCGGTGACACCGGCGCTGCCGAACCGACGCAACGCCGAGCTACTGCTGCTCGCATTCGCCGCTGTCATCACCGCAGTGGCGTTGGTGATCGTCGAAGCGAACCAAGAGCGGGGCATCCGATGGGACTT
>JAFAWC010000158.1 GCA_019242135.1 Mycobacteriaceae bacterium
CTAGCCACGGCCAGGCGGGCGTCGACGCCCTAGCCGCGGCCAGGCGGCGTTGACGCCCTCGTCGCGGGGTGGGCGGAGCTACTGTTAAGAAACCGTTAGAAGACGACGGGTGTCGCCGGTTGCGTAGTGCAGTTCAAGATCGTTGCCTAAAATTCTGCGCAAGGTTGAGATCACAGCCTGTCCAGATCGCCAGTAGTGGCACAAATTAACGGGCTGACAAATTTCGGGTCCTTTGCGCGCCTGGCGTTCTCGACCACAATCAGTGGTTGACCGATAAGGGTTAAGTCAATGACTGCTGTGCATAGCCAAGCCGCTGAGGAGCTTCACAGCACCTCGGTAATCGATTGCGGTAGCGCACTTATGACGGCACAGGTCTACAGCTGGCTAACGGTTGTCACGATCAGCGGCGAGATCGATGCGACGAACGCCGCCGAGCTCGCCCACCACATGGTCGGAGTGGTGCCCGACGATGGCGCGGTCATCGTCGACATGGCCGACACCGACTTTATCGGCGTGGACGGCCTGCGCGCTTTGTTCGCCATGAACGTTGAATGCGTACGGACCGACACCCGCTGGGCGGTCATCGGCAGCCATGCCGTGCACCGGTTGCTGCGTGTCGGTGATCAGGAATGCCTCGTGCCGGCCGTCAGGTCGGCCACGGAGGCGCTGCAACGGGTGCGCCGTGCCCGGCGCAAGCACGCCCGCCTGCAACTGGTGACCTGAGAGCTGTCCGCCGCGTGCCGGTCGGCTGGGGCGCCGACCGGCGGTGGAGTGTGTCCGACCTTCCGGCTCCCTCCGGATCGGCACTGGTTAAGGTCTATTTCGGACCACCAGCGGTGAAGGGAGCAGCCCATGAAGGTGATTTCATCCATCGACGATGCCGTTGGCCTGGTCGGCCAGGAGCTCGGGGTCGGCGAGTGGAAGGAGATCGACCAGAAGCGCATCGACGCGTTCGCCGACGTCACCGAGGACCATCAGTGGATCCACATCGACGTCGACCGGGCGAAGACCGAAAGCCCTTACGGCACAACGATTGCGCACGGGTTTTTGACCCTGTCCATGATTCCGGTCATGAGCAAGGACAACTTTCGCGTCGAAAACGCCAAGATGGCGATCAACTACGGATTGAACAAAGTCCGGTTCCTTGCCGCCGTGCCGTCCGGTGGCCGGATCAGGGCGCGCTCCGAGCTCGTCGACGCGGCGAAGGTCGCCGACACGATGGTGAACCTGACCGTCCGGCACACCATCGAACTCGACGGGTCCGACAAGCCGGCGGCGGTCGCGGAGACGATTGTGCGGGTGTTGTTCTAGGTGACGGTGTAGCCCATCGGCAGCAGCACGCTCTTGAGTTGGCAGAAGTGCTCGATGCCCTCGGGACCGTTTTCGCGTCCGATGCCGGAGTTCTTGTAGCCGCCGAAGGGCGAGCCGGGATCAAAGGCGTACCAATTGATTCCGTACGTGCCGGTGCGGATCTTCTGCGAGATATCGATGCCCTTGGGCACATCGGTCGTCCAGACGCTGCCGGCGAGGCCGTAGACCGAGTCATTGGCGATGCGGATCGCGTCGTCCTCGGTGTCGTAGGCGATGATGCTCAGCACCGGCCCGAAAATCTCCTCCTGGGCGATCGTCATCTTGTTGTCCACGTCGGCGAACACCGTCGGCTCGACGAAGTAACCGCTGTCGAGGCCCTCCGGCCGCCCCCCGCCGCACACCAGGCGGGCCCCCTCTTCCTTACCTTTCGCGATGTAGCCCTCGACGCGCTGACGCTGCCGCTCGCTGATCAGCGGCCCGATCTGAGTCGCGGGATCGGACGGCAGGCCGACGGGGAGCGCTTTCACAAAACCGCTTACCGCGTCGACGATCTCGTCATAGCGGGAGCGTGGCGCCAGGATGCGGGTCTGGTTCACGCATCCTTGGCCGGCGTTCATCACGCCGGAGAACACCATCATGGGTACCGCGGCCGCGAGGTCGACGTCCTCCAGGAGGATCGCGGCCGACTTGCCGCCCAGCTCCAAGGTGCATGGCTTGAGCCGGTCAGCGGCGCGCTTACCGACCTCCTTGCCGACTGCGGAACTGCCGGTGAAGGTGAGCATGTCCAGGTCGGGATGGGCGGTCAGCGCCTTTCCGGTCTCGATATCGCCCGGAACGACTGAGAGCACACCCGCAGGCAGGCCGGCCTCGGCGAGCAACTCGGCGAGAGCGTTGGCCGTCAACGGGGTTTCCGCAGCGGGCTTGAGCACGACGGTGCACCCGGCCAGCAGCGCCGGACCCAGCTTGTTGACCGCCAGGAACAGTGGCACGTTCCAGGCCACGATCGCGCCGACCACGCCCATCGGCTCCCGTGACACGATCGACTGCCCGTAGGCGCCGTTGCGGGTCTCGGTCCACTTCACCGCGTCGGCGGCGCCGGCGAAGAAGGTCAACGCGCCCATCGAACCGGCCCAGTGCATCATTTCGATGATGGTCGGCGGCTGGCCCGTCTCGCCGGTCAGCAGCGCGGTGAAGTAGTCCTTGCGGTCCTCGAGCAGCTTGACCGCGGCCTGGATCACCGCGGCGCGTTCGGCGGGCGGTGTGGCCGGCCACGGCCCGCTGTCGAACGCGGCTCGGGCGGCCGCCACGGCGGCGTCGACGTCGGCTGCGGCCGCCATCGGGACACGGCCGACGTACTCGCCGGTGGCCGGTGAATGCACCTCGATGACCTGGTCGCTCGACGGATCGGTCCACTTCCCGCCGATGAACAGCTTGTCCCATTCGGTCTTGTGCGCCTCGGTCATCTCTCTCCCTGGGTCAAGGCCCCGTGGCCGTTTCTGCTTCCCGTAAATCTTTTAGTTCTTTTAATTCTCTTCTTGTAGAGCTTCGTCGAGAATCCTGAAAGCGTTGGTGCGCAAGGGACTTCGCAGCATCTCGACGGCCAGCTGCAAAGCCGCGTAGGTGATGTAGAAGCCCAGATCAACAACCCGATGCCCGGTGATGTCGGCGTAGGCCGCGGTGACGTCGTTCGGGCGGAGAAAGTCCGGCAAACCGGGACAACCGGCCGCGTGCGCCAGGCTGTCGGCGAACCGGTGCCGAAGTATCAGTGCGCCGAGGTCCAGTTCGCGCGGTCCTAGCGTGGCGTGCTGCCAGCCCAGCAGTGCCGCCGACTCGAAGTCGCGGTACACCGCGTTGTCGATCCGCGCGTCACCCCAACACAGCACCGGCGCGGACTCGTGCGGCCAGTGCTCCTGCAGCCAGGCGAACCCGCGTTCGATCAGCGGCGCGCGCAAGCCGCGCGAGCCGACCGATTCGTACCGTTCGGCGGTCTGCCGAACCCGCGCCGACAGCGCCGACTCACCGGGGCGGCGACGGTCCAGGAACGCGAAATCGGCCGGGACCGCCGCGTGCACCCTGGCCAGCTGTTCGAGCGTCGCGCGCTGCATGCGCCGCCGGTCGGCCGCACTGGCGTCGGTGATCCAGGAGCCGAACGTGTACGGCGTCTCGTACTTCGCCGTCGTCAATCCATCCAGCCGGGTCATCACGAAGAACGGCGCCCCGAGCGGCCCGGGATCGTCCTCGGACCAGAGCACCGACGGCACTGTGGGCCGGACGAGTTGGGCGCCCAGCCGTCGCAACGTCAGGTAGTGACATCGCGATTCGACCGGATCCGACGACGAGATCCGCACCACGAGCCGATGCGCCTGGCCGCCCCAGCCTGCGTCGACGAGCACGGTGTGGTTGGCGATCAGGCGGGCCACGGCCACCGCGGCGCCGGCCTGGCGGGCGCCCAGCCAGCGCTCAACGACCGCGCGCAACCCGTCCGGGTCTCGCAGCGAGGCGCTGAGGGCGCTGGGCAGCGAGGATTGCACGGCCATGGTGTGGCCCACACTACCCATCCGCCGGCTAAACGAGAACCTGTTCCAGTCCGGCGGCCGTCACGGCGCCAGAACCAACACCAGATTGCTCACCGCGACCTCCCGCAGACCCGGCACGGTTGTCAGCCACCAGGCCCATCTCGGGTGGTAGCGGGGAAATGCAGCGACAAGTGCACCGGTGGAGCGAGCCCATCGCAGCCCGTCGGCCACCGACACCTCGAACAGCGACGAGCCGTAGTTGTTTTTCGCCGGGTGGCCGTGTTTGCGGGCGTACCGCCGTGCCGCCCGGGCGCCGCCGAGGTAATGGGTGAGACCCATTTCGTGTCCGCCGAACGGACCGAGCCACACGGTGTATGTCAACACGGTGAGCCCGCCGGGCTTGGTCACGCGCAGCATTTCGTCCCCGAGTCGCCACGGTGCCGGCACGTGTTCGGCGACGTTGGATGACAGGCAGATGTCGACCGCGTCGTCCGCGAAGGGCAGCGCCGTTCCGGACGCGCGAACGAAGTTGGCGGGCTGGTTGGGGACGTCGGGATCCACGCCCAGATAGTCCATGCCGTGGTCGGCGAACGCGGAGGCGAAGTACCCCGGTCCCCCGCCGACATCCAGCAACAGCCGGCCGGTCGGGCGCTCGCCGCGGACGCCGCGCCACAGATCGTCGACGAGTGCCGCCGTGTCGGCAGCCAGCGCGCCGTAAAAGCGGTCCGGCAGTCGTTGCTCGAATCGGAACTCGGAGAGCAGCCGCACGGATCGCCGCAGCGTAGCGCGCCGGGCGAAGACATCCGTGGCCGTCACGCGCGTCAGGCTACGCTGAGCCTGATGTCGTCCGCCGCTGACAAATCCGGACGCGTCGGCTCGGTGCTGATGCTGTGCTGGCGCGACGTCGGCCATCCCCAAGGCGGTGGCAGCGAAACCTACCTGCAGAGGATCGGCGCCCAGCTCGCCGCCGACGGGGTGTCAGTGACGTTGCGGACCGCCCGCTACGACGGAGCGGCCGCGGATGAGGTGATCGACGGTGTCCGGATCAGCCGGGCGGGCGGCCGCTACTCGGTCTATTTCTGGGCGCTGGTGGCGATGGTCGGCGCGCGTCTCGGCGTGGGTCCGCTCCGTGCCGTGCGCCCCGACGTGATCATCGATACGCAGAACGGCTGGCCGTTCTTTGCCCGGCTGATGTTCGGGCGCCGTGTCGTGGTGCTGGTGCATCACTGCCATCGCGAGCAGTGGCCGCTGGCCGGCCCCGTCATGAGCCGGCTCGGCTGGTTCTGTGAGTCGCGGTTCTCGCCGCGCATACACCGGCGCAACCAGTACGTGACGGTGTCGTTGCCGTCGGCCCGAGATCTGACCGATCTCGGTGTAGAAACTGAGCGAATTGCCGTGGTGCGCAACGGACTTGACCCGATGACAGCGCAGGCGTTGCAGTTGCCGCGCTCGGAGACGCCACGAGTGGCGGTGCTGTCGCGACTGGTGCCGCACAAACACATCGAGGACGCGCTGGATGCGATTGGGGCGCTGCGAGCCAAAATTCCTGGCCTGCATCTCGACGTCGTCGGCGACGGCTGGTGGCGGGATCGGCTGGTCGCACACGCGGCGCGACTTGGGATCACCGACGCGGTGACTTTTCACGGGCACGTCGCGGACGCGGCGAAACACGATGTGATACATCAGGCATGGGTTCACGTGCTGCCCTCCCGCAAGGAAGGCTGGGGACTGGCGGTGACCGAAGCCGCCCAGCACGGCGTGCCGACGATCGGCTACCGGTTCTCCGGCGGGCTCACCGACTCGATCATCGACGGCGTCACCGGCGTGCTGGTGGACGACCGCGATGAACTCGTTGCCCGGCTCGAAGAGCTGCTCACCGATCCGCTGCTGCGCGACGAGTTGGGGCGCAAGGCGGCGGCACGCAGCGCCGAGTTCTCGTGGCGGCAGAGCGCCGATGGGATGCGCGTTGTGCTCGAGTCCGTGGTGGCGGGGCGGCTGATCAGCGGGCTCGTTTGATGCTCTTCGCGCAAGCGCTCATCGGGGTTTGATGCTCTTCGCGCAAGCGCTCATCGGGAGCCCGGCCGCGCCGGCCGCGAGCGCCGCGACCCACGCCAAATGTGCAAGCACCATCAGTCGGCGCTTGCCCGGGCTTGCGCCTGCCCTGGTGCCTCCGACCCGGTACAGGGTCATGTCCGCGTCGCGGTAAACCACCGGCAGCGTGGCTAAAGTCGTTGCAGCCGTTCCCGTCTCACCGGGCGTACCGCCCTCGACGACGACCCACCCAACGCCGGAGGCGGCCAGTGTCGCCGGCGCCGCACCGTCGAGCAGAAGTCGTTGCACATCGCGCGCGGCGTTGCCTTCGCCGAGCACCGTCCGACCCGAGATCGTCAGGTCGCCGGTCGCGAACACCCGGGCCCGGACCCAGCGGGGCAGCGGATCGAGCACCGGCGCGGGGCCGGACCAGGCGAACCGGCGCATCGCGTCGGCGGGTAAAACCGCGACCGGCCGCGGGTCGGCGTTGATGCGCGACGCGACCGCCGCCCAGCCCGCGGGGTAACGGACCGCCGTCATCGCGCCGTCGACCCCCCACGCCAAATCGGCCAGCACCGCGACAAACGCCAGGCAGCACGCGGACGCCACCGCGGCGACCGGCAGAGAGCGCCTGCTCAGCGTCAGCACGGCGCCCGCACCGGCCACTGCGTATCCCGGCATCGCCAACGCGACCCATTTCTGCCCGTCGCGCAGCACGCCGAGCCCGGGCAGCGCGCGCACCACGGCCTCGACCACGGCGATGCCCGGTCCGGTCGCCATCGCTGCGGGAACCAACACCGCCGCGGCGGCGAGCGCCAACAGCGCCAGCGCTGCGGGCCGACGCCGCACCGCGGGTATTCCGGCCGCCACAATCGCGAGGAGCACGGCCGACCCGACGACGGCGAAGATCGTGCCGCGAAAGGCGGGGACAGCTTCCGCGTTCCAGATTCCGCCGAGTGCGGCTAGGCTCCCGAGCGTGCCCAAGCCGGGCTCTGCCCGGGCCGCGAAGGGCGCGATGTCAATCTGCCCCGACGTAAGCGTGCCCGAGGCGGCGCCCGCCACCAGCCACGGCGACGCCACGAGCACCGCGACACCCAGGGTCACCGCCGCACACAGGTAGCGCGGTCGCCCGCGGCCCGGTACCACGGAGCAGGTCAGTGCCACCGTCGCGGCCAGCATCAGCCCCGTCGGCGTGAGCCCGGCCAGCGCCATCCACCACAGCAAAGACCAATACGGTGCCCTGGATGTGCGCCCGTCGTCCTCGGCGGCCTCGGAGCGAAGCTCGAGCGCGGCCGCGGCCACCCACGGCAGACAGCCGTAGCCGACCAGCAGGCTCCAGTGCCCCTGCAAAAGGCGTTCGGCCACATAGGGATTCCAGATTGCAAGCGTCGTCGCGACGAATTGGCCGCCGAGGCCGGCTTCAGGGATCACCTTCGCGGCGAGGCGGCCCGCGCCCCAGCCGGCGAGCCACAGCCCGATGATCAGCAACGCTTTGACCACGATGCCGCCGTCGATGAGCCGGGACATTTCGGCTATGAAGAAGTCCTGCGGGAGGGCCCGGGGCGCCGCCTCCGACAGACCCAGTGCGTCATCGGTCAGATACGACCGCGGCGTGGACACCGCGTCCCGAAGCAGGAGGTACCCCGGCGCCAACAGCGGCGCGGTGATCGCAAGCACCAGCACCAGCGCATACCCGGGCGCCACGCAGCGCCGCATCAACGACACGGCGGCCGCTAGGGCGGCGGCGATGGCCGCCGCTGTGTCGGCAGCTTCTCCGTCTCCGCCTCCGCTCCGGGCACCGGCTCACCCGTCGGCCCGCGCGCTCGGAAGAAGCCATGGTCGGCGTTGTCCAGACCCGGATCGATCAACGCGGTGCCGGCCCGCAGGGCGAACCAGCCGAGAAGCGCACCGCCGACGATGCCGATGATTCCCAGCGCAGTGAACGAGATCGGCAAGATGCGGGCCCACAGCGCGACCCGATCCCGCTCGTCGCGCGCGGCGTTCACCTGTTTCTCCACGGTCGCCTCGTTCGTGGTCACCGTGTAGTCGACGAGCGTGACGTCGGGTTTGAGGGGGTCGACGGCCTTGCAGGCCGGGTCGCCGCAGCGCACGTAGTAGTGCACCTGGCGTTCCTTGACCTTGACGATCGTGCCGCTGACCGGGTCCACCCAGAAGTCGCGTTGAGCGGCGTAGTAGCGCTTCATCGTGACCTGATCGTCAGGCGAGCCGGGCAGGCCCCACAGCGCCGCGCGCGCGGTGACCTTCGCGTCCTCGTCACGGTCGTACAGTGACGGATACTCGATCGGCGCCACCAGTTTGCCGTCGTTGTCCATCCCGACGTTCTGCTTGAAGTGGTAGGCGGTCAGCCCCAGGACGTCGTCTTCGCTGTCGTAGTTCGCGTCGAAGACCCGCTGTGCGATTGGATCAAAGTACGGGTAGGTCTTCTTCTCGACGTTGAACGGAAACCGGTAGTTGAGGCCTTCATGCTTGAGCGGGATGCTGGTGGGCGGCTTGGTGTCCTCCATCGTGCGCGGTTTTTGCACCGACCCCCCCGGGTTGCTGTCGCTGGACACCGCCAGCGCGGTCGTGCGGTCCAGCGTCACCGTGTCGACGATCGCCAGCAGCAATCCGCTGTCCTGCTGCTTGTCGGTGCGCCGCAGCGTGGTGCCGACCTGCAGGGTCACCACACGGGCGTTCGACGGCGTATCAAGACCAGACTCGGTGCTGTACTGCTGCTGCTGGACCACCGGCACATTGTTGTTGGCCACATAGCGATCCGATGACAGCGAGGCGGGATCTAGCGCGGTGGCGGTGCCGGTGCTGACCAGCGTGGTGTCGATATCAAGCGGAATCTTGGTGATCCGACTGGCGGTATAGGTGTAAAGCAGCAGGGCGGCGATCAGAAGCGCCGCGCCGAAGCCCAAGATGCCGCACGCCGTCAGGCGAAGCGCCCCTGCGCGGTTCAAGCCATGCTCCTTTCGGCAAACCCGTTCGACCCTAACAGCAGAATTTAAGGTCGTTGCTTACCGCCGCCGTCGGTCGCTCACCGCCCGCCGACGAGGTCGATGCTTACCGCCGCCGTCGGTCGCTCACGGGCGCCGACGAGGTCGGGGGCCGACATGCGCGGCGGACCACCCAGGTTCGGCCGACTGGCGCCCTGGCGTGCAGACTGGTCGGCGTGACGCCGGTGTCTGCGGGGCAGCGAAACTTTCTGCCTGCGGTGGAGGGGATGCGCGCCTGCGCGGCCGTTGGCGTCGTGCTCACCCATGTCGCGTTCCAGACCGGGCATTCCAGCGGCATCGGCGGTCGGCTGTTCGGGCGGTTCGACCTCGCGGTGGCTGTGTTCTTCGCGCTGTCCGGCTTTTTGTTGTGGCGCGGGCATGCCGCAGCCGCGCGGGACTTTGGACGTGTCCCACCGACCGGCCCTTATCTGCGTTCGCGGATCGTCCGGATCATGCCCGCGTACCTGGTGGCGGTCGCGGTGATCCTGACGCTGCTGCCGGACGCCGAAACATCAAGTGCCACAGTGTGGTTCGCGAACCTGAGCTTGACGCAGATCTACGTCCCGTTGACCTTGACCGCGGGATTGACCCAGATGTGGAGCCTGTCGGTCGAGGTCAGTTTCTACGTCGCGCTGCCGATGCTGGCCCTTTTGGCGCGCCGGCTTCCGGTGCGGGCGCGCGTGCCGGCGATCGCGGCCGCGGGTGCCGCCAGCTGGTGCTGGGCACTGATTCCGCTCCATACCGCGGCCGGCGTCAACACGCTGAACTGGCCGCCGGCGTTCTTCTCGTGGTTCGCCGCGGGCATGCTGCTCGCCGAGTGGACCGTCAGCCCGGAGGGCTGGATGCACCGGTTGGCGCGGCGGCGGGTGGTGATGGCGGGCATCGCCGTCGGCGCGTTTCTCGTTGCCGCATCACCGCTGGCCGGACCGGAGGGACTGACGCCAGGCACAACCAGCCAATTCGTCGTCAAGACGGCGATGGGTTCGGTGGTGGCCGCGGCGCTCGTCGCGCCGCTGGTGCTGGACCGTGTGGACACGTCGCACCGGTTTCTCGGCAGTCCGCCGATGGTCACGCTCGGCCGGTGGTCCTACGGGCTGTTCATCTGGCACCTGGCCGCATTGACGATGGTTTTTCCCGTCATCGGCGAGTTCGCGTTCAACGGCCACATGCCGGTGGTGTTAGTGCTGACGTTGGTTTTCGGCTTCGCGATCGCGGCGGTGAGCTATGCGCTGATCGAGTCGCCGTGCCGGGTGGCGTTGCGTCGGTGGGAGCACCGGCGCAACGTGCGTCAGGGGTCCTCGGCGTTGTCGGCAGGCCTCTCAGCGTCGCGAGGTCTTTCGGCGTCGCGAGGCCTTTCGGCGGCGTCGCGAGGTCTTTCGGCGGCGGAGGCGGGGCTTTCTGACGGGGAGCGGACTGATGGGGAGTCGACTGATGGGGAGCCGACTGACGGGGAGTCGACTGATGGGGAGCCGATCACCGACACCGCGAGTGCTCCGATGGCGATCAAAGCCAGCAGCTGAACACCCCACGAGTGGCCGACGTATCCGCCCACCGAACGCCACGGATGACGGGATAACACCGCACCGGCCACGATGAAGGCGGTGGCCGAGGTCGCGACCGCGATGACATCCCAGCGGCTCGGGCGCGCCCGCAGTAGATACCGCACGGCGGCCAGTGACCCGACCACCACGACACCTGCGACCCCGGCGATCAGCCAACCGGCCCCGAGCACTGCGACCGTGGCCAGCCCGCGGGGTGGGCGCCAGGTTCGGGCCGGCTCGGTCGCGACATCGCGGACATTTCGGCGGGGCCGCGCCAGCGCCAGCAACGCGAGCAATGGCAGCAGCGCCAGACCCCAGCCCAGGC
>JAFAWC010000341.1 GCA_019242135.1 Mycobacteriaceae bacterium
GCCTCGATCTGATCGATGAGGATCACCGCATTGCGCGCAATCATCCCCAGCAGCGCCAGGATGCCGAGGATGGCCACGAAGCCGAGCGGCTTTTGGAACAAGAGCAGCGCCGCGATCACTCCGATCAGCCCCAGGGGAACTACGCTCAGAACCAGGAACAAGCGGCTGAAGCTCTGTAGCTGGATCATCAGGAACGTGATCATCAGGAACAGCATGAGTGGCACCACGGCCGCGACGGAGGCCTGTGACCGCTCACTCTCTTCGACGGTGCCGCCAACGGCGATGCGGTAGGGCGAAGGCAGGCTCGCGTTCAGCTTGTCGACGGCCGGGGCCAAGTCGGCGACCACGGATTCCGGCAGCGCGTCAGGCGCGACATCGGCCTGCACGGTCAGGGTCGGGACGCGGTCCCGGCGCCATACCAGCGGAAGCTCCTGCTCGAAGTCGAATGTCGCGACCTGGCTCAGTGGGACCGTTCGGCCGTTCGGCAGGGGAATTTGCACCTTCCGCAAGGTTGCCAACGATAGGCGTTGCTCGTCGACGGCGCGCGCCACCACGTCGATCAAGTAAATGTCGTCGCGGACCTGGGTGACGGGCACGCCCGTGACGATGGCGTTCATCACCGAGGCAAGCGCCTGCGAGCTCAGCCCCAACAGCCGGGCCTGATCCTGGTCGATCCTGATCCGGACCATCCTGGCGGGCTCGAGCCAGTCGAAGTTGACGCGCCGCGCCTGTGGGTTGCCCGCGATCACCTGGGCGAGCTGCAGCGCGATGTCGCGCACCTCGGCGACGTTTGGGCCACTGACGCGATACTGCACTGGCCACCCCACGGGCGGGCCGAGGCCCAGCGGAGCCACGCGGGTCACCACGCTCGGCAGCTTCTCGGCGAGACCGGACTCGAGCTTGGCCTGCAGCCGATTACGGGCGCCCACGTCCTTGGCGACTATCACCGCCTGACCGAAGAAGTCGTTGGGCAGTTCCACTAGAAGAGGCAAGTAGAAGCGGATGGCGCCCCGCCCGACATACGTGCTCCACCGCGCCACGTCCGGATCGCCCTTGAGCAGGGCATCCAACTCGGCGGCGGCCTTATCGGTAGCATAGATCGAGGCGTTCTGCGGCAGCCGGAGGTCCACCAACAGGTCGGGGCGGTCGGACGGCGGGAAAAACTGCCGCGGTACGAGCGGGACCGCGAGGATCGCGGCGGCGAAGCAGGCGAGCGTCACGCCGATGGTCGTCCATCGCATCCGCATTGCGCCCACGACCATCTTACGGAACCCGGACACCAACCGACCCGGCTTGCCGAGAGGCTTGGGTTTGAGGATCCACACGCCGAGCAACGGCGCGAACAGCACGGCGACGATCCAGGAGATCATCAGCGCGAGGCCGACGACCACGAAGATGGAGAAGGTGTATTCGCCGGCCGAACTCTTCGCGAATCCGATGGGCACGAACCCGGCCGCGGTCACGAACGAGCCTGTCAACATCGGGAAGGCCAGGGTCCGATAGGCAAAGGTGGCGGACTGCTCCTTGCTGTCCCCAAGCGCCAGCCGCGTGGTCATGACGTCGATCGTCGTCATCGCGTCATCCACGAGCAGCGTGAGAGCGATGATCAGCGCTCCCAGCGAGACCCGGTGCAGGTCGATGCCGAAGAACTCCATGATCGGGAATATGATCGCCAGGGTCAGCGGAATCGAAAGCGCGACCACGGTGCCCGCGCGCGCGCCAAGGCTGACGAAGCTCACCAGCATGATGATGGCGATCGCCTGCCACAGCGAGGACGTGAAATCCCGGATGGCGTGGTCCACCACATAGGGTTGGTCGGCGACCAGGATCGGGGTGATCCCGAGCGGAAGGTCCGCCGTCATCTCACTAATTGCCGAGTCGATGTCGCGGCCGAGCGCCAGGATATCACCGCCCTCGCGCATGGCGATGGCCAAGCCGATGGCGGGTTCGCCGTTGACGCGGAAAATGGGTTGCGGCGGGTCGACGAATCCTCGGTGCACCTCGGCGATGTCGCGCAGACGGATCAGGCGCCCATTGGCGACGAAGTTGACAGCCAGAAGGTCCTGCTCGGACTCGAACGAGCCGGAAACGCGCAACGAGAGCTTCTCGTCACCGGTCTGTATCGTGCCAGCGGGGCTGACCACGTTCTGCGCCTGCAGCGCCGACAGCAACGCCGAACGATCGATCCCGAGCCCGGCAAGCTGCTGGATCGAGAACTCGATGAAGATCCGCTCATCCTGGGCACCGAGAACGTCCACCTTGGAGACGTCGGGCACTTGCAAGAGGCGCGAGCGGAATGCCTCGACGTAGTCGCGAAGCTCGCGATGGGTGAATCCGTCCGCGGTGAAACCGTAGATCAGGCCGTACGTGTCGCCGAAGTCGTCATTGAAACCGGGGCCCACCACCCCATCGGGCAGCGTGTGCCGGATATCTGCGACGCTCTTGCGGACGTTGTACCAGATGTCCGGCACCTCCTTGGCCGGGGTCTGGCCTTTCAGGTTGACGAAGATCGTGGTCAGACCAGGGCTGGTGAAGCTGCGCAGGAAGTCCAGGTTCGGGGTCTCTTGAAGCTTGCGCTCGAGCCGCTCCGTGACCTGCAGCAGGGTGTCGTCCAACGTCGCGCCGGGCCAGCCCGCCTGCACGATCATCGTCTTGATGACGAAGGACGGATCCTCGTTCCGGCCCAGGCGCGAAAAGGAGAGGATGCCGGCGATGCTCGCCGCGATCATGCAATAGACGACGAACGAGCGGTGCCGTAGCGCCCATTCCGACAGGTTGAAGCCCACTTACGAGGCCGGTCCGAGCAGCCGAACGCGCTGGCCCGGATGCAGCGCCTGCACGCCGGCCGTCACCACGATATCGCCGGTCTCGAGACCATGCGCGACAACGGCCGTAGCTGGATCGTGCCGGAGCAACTCGACGTTGTGCATCGATACGGTCAGCTTGGCCGGGTCGACGAGCCAGACCGCCGGCTGTTGGTTGGCTTGCGTCAGCGCCGATGCCGGGATGACGATCGCCTGCCCGGACTCCATTTGCATGCTGCCGTTCACGGTCGAGCCCAGCCGCATGGCGGACGGCACATTGTCCAGGCCGACCCGGACCAGGAACGTGCGGGTGACCGGATCGGCCTGAGGCGCCACCTCGCGCACGCGCCCGGTCGCTTTAACCGTAGGGTCGTCCGACAAGGTGACCGTGATCCTCGGGTCGCTCGGGGCGGAGCGCAGGACTTGAGCGGGCACG
>JAFAWC010000562.1 GCA_019242135.1 Mycobacteriaceae bacterium
GGAGCCGTGCTCGGCTCGCCGGTCGGCGATCTCGGCAGCACGTTCCGCCGGCTGAACGGCTCGTTCTTCGCCGGCCTGCCGGCCATGGTCGTTGCGGCGCTCGGCGACGCGTATCCCGAACTGGACCGGGTGATCAAGCGCCACGCCACCGCGCAGGGCCGCGCCCTGCTGGATTCACTGAAGAAGATGACGACGGTCGAGGCCGTGCTGCGGATGATGTTCAAGAACATGTCCTCCTACGTCAGCCGGCCGCTCGACGAGATTCTCGACGGGCCCGAGGTGCAGTTCGTTTTCGACGACATCAAGCTCGGTAAGCAGACGCCCGCCCCACCGGTGCTGATCGTGCAGGCCGTCCACGACAAGATCGTTTCCGTCGACGACATCGACGAGCTGACCGAGAATTACCGGGCCGGCGGCGCGTCGGTGACATACCACCGGGACATGTTCAGCGAACACATGCTGTTGCACCCGATGTCGGCGCCGATGACGCTGCGATGGCTGCGTGACCGGTTCGCCGGGCGGCGGCTCTCCGAGCATCTGGTGCGGACCGAGTGGCCCACGTTGTTCAACCCGTCGACGTACAAGGGCATGGTCAAGCTCGTGACGATCGCCGGCCGGGTCATCACCGGGCGAAAGCTGCACCGCCGCCCGCTGTCCGTCGCCGACGCGTCCTAGCCCTTCGCCAGCCCCGCGCTCGTCCGCTCCGGGCAGCACCCCGCCCGAAAACTTCACCTTCGCCAAGGGCGTCGGCAACATCGCGGTGAACCTCGGCGGCAACGCCGTGAAAGCGCCCATGGGGGTGAGCGCAGAGGGCATGGGCAACAGTGCGTTCAATGTCGGAGGGCAGGACAACCTCCTGCAGGCAGGTGCCCTCTCGCCCATCGGCGGCAACTACACCTCGGTGTTCAACGTCGGCGGAAGCAACAACTATGTCGCCACCGGCCAGGGTCCGTTCGCGGTCGCAGGCACGTTGGGCGTGAACAACCACAACGGGGTGGGCGGCAATCCTCCTGCCGTTTTCCAATCCGGGCCGGGCTTCAACGTCAAGACCCCACTCAACCCGTAACCGCGACCAGACCGTCTTACGATCGTCGCGTGCCTCCCACACCACGCGACCTGATGTCCCTGCTCGGGATCGACATTCCCCTGCTCGCGTTCAGCCACTGTCGCGACGTGGTGGCGGCGGTCACCAACGCGGGCGGATTCGGCGTGCTCGGTGCGGTGACGCTCACCCCGCAAGAGCTTGACCAGGAACTGGATTGGATCGAGGCGCAAGTACGGGGCAAGCCGTACGGCGTGGACGTCATCGTGCCGGAGACCTCGGTGGGCAAGGGCCAGCGGCTGACGTCCGAGCAGTTCGCACAGATGATCCCGGCCGAGCATCGCGAGTATGTCGACGCGCTGCTGGCCGAGCACGGGATCGAGCCGCTGACCTCCACCCGTGTGCCGCGGGTCGCGACCACCGACGACGCCAGCGAAAGCCTGTTGGAGGTGGCGTTCACCCACCCGATCAAGTTGATCGCCAACGCCCTCGGCAGGCCCCCGCAGTCGATGCTGGACGCCGCGCAGCGCCACGGAGTTCCGGTGGCCGCCCTGGCCGGCGCCAGGGAGCATGCGATCAAGCACGTCACCGCCGGCGTCGACATCATCGTTGCGGCCGGCACCGAGGCCGGGGGGCACTGTGGCGAGGTGACGACGATGGTGCTGGTGCCCGAGATCATCGAGGCGATCGAGCCCATCCGGCCGGTTCCGGTCCTGGCCGCCGGCGGCATCGTCACCGGCCGTCAGATGGCCGCCGCCGTGGCGCTGGGCGCCGCGGGCGCGTGGACCGGCTCGGTGTGGCTGACCACCGAGGAGGCCGAGACCGCGCCCTACACGAAGCAGCGGATGCTGGCCGCGACGTCGCGGGACACGATCCGGTCGACGTGTCGGACCGGTAAACCGACCCGCCAGCTCAGGTCCGACTGGACCGAGGCCTGGGAATCCGGGAAAGGACCCCGGCCCCTCCCGATGCCGCTGCAGTCGATGATCAGCGAACCCGTGCTGGGCCGCATCGACACACTGGCCGCCAACGGGGTCGAGGGGGCCCGCGCGCTGGCCACCCATTGGGTCGGACAGGGCGTCGGCCTGATGAACACGGTCAAACCGGCGCGGCAGGTGGTCTACGAGTTCGCCCAGGACTACCTGGCGGCGGCGCAGCGACTAGCCGACAGTCTCGGAGACTGACAGATATATCGTCTGAGCAGCGTAGATAAACATCCGCGCAAGATTCATGCAACTAAGTCTTCGGCGTCGCTCCAACGGATTGGAGTTACAGCCATGACCACCACTATCCCTAAGGGCGGCACCCGCGAATACCTCCCCGACCGCTACGACAGGTTCAGGAACGCCGCCGAAATACTCGCGTCCGACCCGGCCGTCGAAAACTTCGACAACCCCCTGCGCAACGGGCGGGCCTTACGCGCCTACATCCAATCTCTGGTGCAACAGCGGATACTCGACGGTCTCTCGGAGAGGGATGCGGACACCGCGGCCGGTGTGTTGGCGGTCGATTTCTTGAGCGGGCCGGCGCAGATCGCGGGTCGTATCCGCGACCGGTTGACATCGGGTGGTGACGGCGACGACCCGTGGGCCATCAGCGCAGTCCTCTGTGAGGCCCTCATGGTGTATCTAAGTGTGCTCACCGACCCGGCATTCCAAGCGCGCCGCGCGTCGGGGCGGTTGCGGGATCGCCACCCCCGGCAGTAGGTGGACAACGTGGTCGGATCTCCGATGATCCGTCCAGCGGGGTGCGGGGACGTGGGATTTATCCCACGTCCCCGTCTTTTTGGCGTTGCTGGTCGGCGCGATCCGGCCGCACCGATGACGCAGAACGCGCGCGGGCCCAGCGAACACCCAGCCGAACACCCCACCGCGTATTCGGCCACCGGCTGGCCCCGCGCCGGGCGACGACCCGGCTGAGGTCACGACCGTCGGTGGGCCTTTGCCTGTTCGACCTGCGGTTCCGGTGGAGTTTTCGCCAGGTCGGCCCAGTTCGGGCCTCTGATCAGAGACTTGGTCCTTCCAGCGCTCGCCGTCAACGCTGAATTTTCGTTGCAGCAAATTTTGCTGTTTTGCCCCGCTGACTGCGTTGACCGTGATTACATTATCAATGTTCCAGCATCAAATCCCGAGAAGGGAAAACCTAAATGGGTACACATAGAGCAATCACAAAGCAACGGCTGACCGGTGGGCTGCTGCTGGGCGCGGCGGCGTCGAGCGCGCTGGCGCTGGCATCGCTGAGCGGCGCGGGGGTAGCCACCGCGGACTGTGCGTCGATCAACGGCACCGCGGTGGGCACCCCCACCGGCGGTTCCACCTGCACCAGCACCGCCAGCAGCTTCTCGGCCGGGTTCGGCGCCAACACCAACGCGAGCGCCACCGGCACCTTCGACGGCGCGGTGGCGATCGGCAACAACAACGGCGCCACCGACACCACCAACGCCAGCGCCACGGGCAACTTCAACGGCGCGTTGGCATACGGCAAAAACGCGAACGCGGTCGCCGGCCAGAGTAAAAATGACACCGGTAACTTGGCCGTGGCGATCGGCGACGGCTCCACCGCGGAAGACGTAGACGGGCCAGGGGTCAGCAACTTTAACTATGCCTTCGCCACGGGCACCAACGCCTTCGCGGGCGCCGAGGGCACGGGGAATTTCGCCGACGCGGTCGGCAACCCGGGCACCAACGCTGGGTTCGTGGTTCTGCCGTTCAATCCTCTTGTGCCTGCTGGCACCAAGCAGCCGACCACCGCCGAAGCGGTGGGCAGCTACAACCGGGCGTTCGCGTTCGGCGACGGCAGCACCGCAGCCGCGGTTGGCGGCCCCATCACCGCCAATCCGACCACGGTGGGCAACAACACCGCGATCAGTTTCGGTACCGGCGCCAACTCGTACGCCGGCACCATCCCCCTCGTCGTCGGCACCAACACGCCCAACAACCAGTTCGCCTATGCCGGCGCCGGCAAGAACGCGATCAACACCACCAACCCGTAATCGCGATCACCACCCCGGCAGTAGGTGGACAACCTTGGTCGGATCTCCGATGATCCGACCAGTGGGGGTACGGGGACGTGGGGATATTCCCCCACGTCCCCGCCTTCTTTTGGCGTTGCTGGTCCGCCCTATCCGGCCGTACCGACGACGCAGAATGGCTGCGACGAGCTCTTGAGACCGTCGGATTGTCGCCTTGGGTCATGGCGCGAGTAGGGCATACGAGTTGATGCCGTTGCGGATGAGGCTGAGGCGTTACTGGTAGTGCGCCGCCCAC
>JAFAWC010000584.1 GCA_019242135.1 Mycobacteriaceae bacterium
ACGGCGCCTCGCCCCAGGCGCTGCGCGACGGGTTCGTCAAGGTGCGCGGCAGCGGCCGGGTCACCAGCCCCGAGCCGGAGGCCACCTATCAGGCGCTGGAGAAGTACTCCACCGACCTCACCGAGCGCGCCCGCGAAGGCAAACTCGACCCGGTTATCGGGCGGGACAACGAAATTCGCCGCGTCGTGCAGGTGCTCTCGCGTCGCACCAAGAACAACCCGGTGCTGATCGGAGAGCCGGGCGTCGGCAAGACGGCGATCGTGGAAGGTCTGGCGCAACGCATCGTCGACGGCGACGTGCCGGAAAGCCTGCGCGACAAGAGGATCATCGCGTTGGACCTCGGCTCGATGGTGGCCGGTTCGAAGTACCGCGGCGAGTTCGAGGAACGCCTCAAGGCCGTCCTCGACGACATCAAGAATTCTGCCGGCCAGATCATCACGTTCATCGACGAGTTGCACACGATCGTCGGCGCCGGCGCCAGCGGCGAGGGCGCGATGGACGCCGGCAACATGATCAAGCCGATGCTGGCCCGTGGCGAACTGCGGCTGGTGGGCGCGACCACCCTCGACGAGTACCGCAAGCACATCGAAAAGGACGCCGCGCTGGAGCGCCGCTTCCAGCAGGTGTTCGTCGGCGAGCCGTCGGTCGAGGACACCGTCGGCATCCTGCGCGGCCTGAAGGATCGCTATGAGGTGCACCACGGCGTGCGGATCACCGACTCCGCCCTGGTGGCCGCCGCGACGCTGTCGGACCGCTACATCACGTCGCGTTTCCTGCCCGACAAGGCCATCGACCTGGTCGACGAGGCCGCCTCGCGGCTGCGGATGGAAATCGACTCCCGCCCCGTCGAGATCGACGAGGTGGAGCGGCTGGTGCGCCGGCTCGAGATCGAGGAGATGGCGCTCGAGAAGGAATCCGACGACGCGTCGGCCGAGCGGTTGGCGAAGCTGCGCGCCGAACTGGCCGACCAGAAGGAAAAGCTGGCCGAGCTGACCACCCGGTGGCAGAACGAAAAAAGCGCGATCGAGATCGTCCGCGAGCTCAAAGAGCAGCTGGAGACGCTGCGGCAGGAATCCGAGCGCGCGGAACGCGACGGCGACCTGGCCAAGGCCGCCGAGCTGCGCTACGGGCGCATCCCCGAGCTCGAAAAGAGACTCGACGCCGCGCTGCCACAAGCCGAGGCGCGTGAGGCGGTCATGCTCAAGGAAGAGGTCGGACCCGACGACATCGCCGAGGTGGTGTCGGCGTGGACCGGCATCCCGGCCGGCCGAATGCTGGAAGGCGAGACGGCCAAGCTGCTGCGCATGGAAGACGAGCTGGCCAAGCGTGTCGTCGGCCAACGCAAGGCCGTGCACGCGGTGTCTGACGCCGTGCGGCGCAGCAGGGCCGGTATCTCCGACCCCAACCGCCCGACGGGATCGTTTCTGTTCCTCGGTCCAACGGGTGTCGGCAAGACCGAGCTGGCCAAGGCGCTGGCCGACTTCCTGTTCGACGACGAACGCGCGATGGTGCGCATCGACATGAGCGAGTACGGCGAGAAGCACTCCGTCGCCCGGCTGGTCGGCGCACCTCCCGGCTACGTCGGCTACGACCAGGGCGGTCAGCTGACCGAGGCCGTCCGGCGACGCCCGTACACGGTGGTGCTCTTCGACGAGGTCGAGAAGGCGCACCCGGATGTGTTCGACGTGTTGCTGGCCGTGCTCGATGAGGGCCGGCTCACCGACGGGCAGGGCCGCACAGTGGATTTCCGCAACACCATCTTGATTCTGACGTCCAACCTCGGCTCGGGCGGCAGCGAGGAGCAGGTGATGGTCGCGGTGCGGGCCACGTTCAAGCCGGAGTTCATCAACCGGCTCGACGACGTGCTGGTCTTCGACGGGCTCAATCCCGAAGAGCTCGTGCAAATCGTCGACATCCAGCTGGCGCAGCTGCAAAAGCGGTTGGCGCAGCGGCGGCTGCAACTCGAGGTGTCGTTGCCCGCCAAGAAGTGGCTGGCCGAGCGCGGGTTCGACCCGGTGTACGGGGCGCGGCCGCTGCGCAGACTCGTGCAGCAGGCCATCGGCGATCAGCTGGCCAAGATGCTGCTGTCCGGCGAGGTGCACGACGGCGACACGGTTCCGGTGAATCTCAGCGCGGACGGTGACTCGCTGGTGCTGGGATGAGCGCTCGCGCGAAGACCCGAGGGCCTGGGATGAGCGCTCGCGCGAAGACCCGAGGGTCTGGGATGAGCGCTCGCTCGAAGACCATGCGTTTTTGGCACGCGGGTGAAGCGCACGAGTTCGGGGTTCGCGGTCGGCAGCAGATAGGCTAGACCCAATGGTTCCGCTTTGGTTCACGCTGTCCGCGCTGTGTTTCGTGAGCGCGGCGGTGCTGCTGTACATCGACATCGACCGGCGGCACAACCACGGCCGGCGGCGCCGGTCGTGGGCCCGATCACACGGCTTCGACTACGAGCCGGAGTCACCGGAGATCATCAAACGCTGGACCCGCGGGGTGATGTCGACCGTCGGTGACGTGACCGCGCGCAACGTCGTGCTGGGCCAGATTCGCGGCGAGGCGGTCTACATCTTCGATCTCGAGGACGTCGCGACCGTGATCGCCCTGCACCGCAAGGTTGGCACCAACGTCGTGATGGACCTGCGGCTGAAGGGCCTCAAGGAGCCACGGGAAAGCGATGTCTGGCTGCTCGGTGCGATCGGCCCGCGAATGGTGTACTCCACCAACCTCGACGCGGCCCGCCGGGCCTGCGATCGACGGATGGTGACGTTCGCTCACACCGCCCCGGACTGCGCGGAGATCATGTGGAACGAGCACAACTGGACGCTGGTCAGCATGCCGGTCACCAGCACCCGCGCCGAGTGGGACGAGGGCCTGCGCACCGTGCGCCAGTACAACGACCTGCTGCGGGTGCTGCCGCCGGCGCCCAAGGCGATCCGGCAGTCCACCGCCCGCCGCAACGGCGCTCCTGGGCGGCCCGTCGCGCCACCGGCGGAGCCGCCGCAGGACCGGTGCGAGCAGCAACCGCCTCCCGAACCGGTCCGTCGCCCGCCGCAGACCCGCGCGGGGCGGGCCGGCCCGCGCAGCTACCAGCCGTAGCCGCGGATGCCGCGCCCCGTTACCCTGATCACCGGGCCGACCTCTGGCATCGGCGCGGGTTTTGCCCGGCGCTACGCCACCGACGGCTACGACCTGGTGTGTCGTTCTCCGAGGGTCTGGCCAACGGTCTGGACGGCACGGGCGTGGGCGTGCACGCCCTGTGTCCAGGCTTCGTCCACACCGAGTTCCACGAACGCGCCGGGATCGAGGTGGCGTCGACGCCGTCGGTCATGTGGCTCAACGTCGACGCCGTGGTGGCCGAATGCATCGCCGACGTCGCGAAAGGCAAGGTGGTGATCATCCCCGGTCTGCAGTGCAAGGTGTTGAGCTCCGCGGGGCGGATGGCACCGCGAAACCTGGTGCGGTTCATGACCAATACCGTCGGGCGGGGTCGTGGCCGCACCTGAGTCAGTGTTCATCACCGGAGCGGGCCGCGGCATCGGGCTGGCGATCGCGCGCCGATTCGCCGCGGCGGGATACACCGTCGGCGCGGTCGACGTCGACGACACCGGTT
>JAFAWC010000625.1 GCA_019242135.1 Mycobacteriaceae bacterium
CTACTCGAAGTTTTGCTGCGTGGATTCAGTCTGGTCGTAGAAGACTTCCGCGGTGCCCAGCGCCGCGACCCAGCCGGTGATCTGGCGCGCCACATGCTGATCGGTGAGGCCGACGTCGGCGAGCACCTCACCGCGCGAGGCCTGCGCGAAGAACTCCTGCGGCAACCCGACGTCGCGGCACGGCACATCGATTTCGGTGCGCCGCAGCGCGGCCGACACCGCCGAGCCCACGCCTCCTGCCACGCCGTTGTCCTCGAGCGTCACCACCAACTTGTGGGCCCTGGCCAGCGCGCCGATCTGCTCGGGCACCGGCAGCACCCACCGCGGGTCGATCACGGTGACGCCGATGCCCTGATTGCGCAGCCGCTCGGCGACGGCCAACGCCATCGCGCCGAACGCGCCCACGGCCACCAACAGCACATCCTCGGACAGTCCCGCGACCGGTTCAGCGAGCACGTCCACGCCATCGGTGCGACGAAGAGCCGGAATGTCCTCGCCGACATCGCCTTTCGGGAAACGGATCGCGGTCGGCCCGTCGTCGATGTCGAGCGCCTCGCCGAGCTCCTCGCGCAACCGGGCGCCGTCGCGGGGTGCGGCAACCCGGATGCCGGGCACGATGCCCAGCATCGACAGATCCCAGGTGCCGTTGTGGCTGGCGCCGTCGTTGCCGGTGATGCCGGCGCGGTCCAGCACCATCGTCACCGGCAGCTTGTGCAGCGCGACGTCCATCATGATCTGGTCGAACGCGCGGTTCAAAAACGTCGAATAGATCGCCACCACTGGGTGCATGCCGCCCATCGCCAGGCCCGCCGCGGACGTCAACGCGTGCTGTTCGGCGATGCCGACGTCGAACAACCGGTCGGGGTAACGCTTCCCGAACTTCGACAAGCCCGTCGGGCCGGGCATCGCGGCGGTGATCGCGACCACGTCGCGCCGGTTGGCCCCGTAGGCCACCAGCGCGTCGGCGAACGCCGACGTCCAGCCCGGCGCGGCGACCGCGGTCGCCATGCCGGTCAGCGGGTCGATGACACCGGTGGAGTGCATCTGCTCGGCTTCGTCGTTTTCGGCTGGCGGATAGCCCATGCCCTTCTGGGTGACGACATGCACGATCACCGGACCGCCGAAGCCACGTGCGCTGTGCAGCGCGCTTTCCACCGCGTGCTCGTCATGGCCGTCGACCGGTCCGACGTACTTCAGGCCCAGATCGGTGAACATCACCTGCGGTGCCAGCGCGTCCTTGATCCCCGCTTTGATGCTGTGCATGGCCTGGTAGCACATCTCGCCGATCACCGGCGTGCCGCGGATGGCCCGGCGACCGCTGTCGAGCATCCGCTCGTACCCGGGTTGTAGGCGCAACCTGGCCAGGTGCGCGGCGAAGCCGCCGATCGTCGGCGCATAGCTGCGGCCGTTGTCGTTGACGACGATCACGAGCGAGCGTCCGGCCGCGGCGATGTTGTTCAGCGCCTCCCAGCACATGCCTCCGGTCAGCGCGCCGTCGCCGACGACGGCAACGACGTGGCGGTTGCGGTGGCCGGTGAGCTCGAACGCCTTCGCGAGCCCGTCGGCATATGACAGGGCCGCCGACGCGTGACTGGACTCCACCCAGTCGTGGTCGCTCTCCGCCCGGCACGGATAGCCCGACAGGCCGTCCTTTTTTCGCAGCGTGTCGAAGTCGTGGCAGCGCCCGGTCAGCATCTTGTGCACGTACGCCTGATGGCCGGTGTCGAAGATGATCGGGTCGTGTGGCGAATCGAAGACGCGGTGCAGCGCCAGCGTGAGCTCGACCACACCGAGGTTGGGCCCCAGATGCCCTCCGGTGGCAGCCACCTTGTGGATCAGAAACTGGCGGATTTCGTGTGCCAGGTCAGTGAGTTGCCGCGAGGAGAGGCGTTGCAGATCTGCGGGACCGCGGATCTGTTCAAGCATCCAGCCAGTGTACGCACCGGTACCGGGTTCAGTCCCGCCGCGACGCCCCCGCGGTTAGCAGCGCCACACATTCGACATGGTGGGTCAGCGGGAAGGCGTCGAGCACCCGCAGCTCCGCCACAGCAAACCCGTGTTCGCGGTAGAGGCCTACGTCCCTGGCGAATGCGGCGATCTCGCAACCGATATGGATGACCCTCGGTGCACCGGCCTCGGCGAGCAACTTGATCACCTCTTTGCCCGCGCCGGCGCGCGGTGGGTCCAGGACGGCGACGTCGGGCCGTTCGCGTAGACCCGCCAGCACCCTGCGGACCGAGCCGTTGGTCACTGTCACCTGCGGCAGATCGGACAGTGCCTGCGCGGCGGCGCGGGAGGCGGCGCGCGACATGTCGACCGTCAGCACCTGCCCGTTCTCGCCGACGCCGTCGGCCAGCTTCGCCGCGAACAGGCCGGCGCCCCCATACAGGTCCCACGCGGTCATCCCCGGCTCAGCTTCGGCCCAACTTCCCACGAGTTCGCTGTAGACCCGCGCCGCCTCCCGGTGCGCCTGCCAAAACCCGGTCACGGGAAGGTGCCAGACCCGATCGCCGACCCGCTGCACCGATTCGCGGCGGCCCTCGACCACCGTGAGGTTCGGCCGCGGGAAACCGCGCCCGCTTCGCCCTCGCCCTTCCCGCGGTCCCGCGCTCACGACGTGGCGTTGTCCGTCGTCGTCTACGACGACGTGCACCTCGGCGCGGGGCGGGAACATGCGATCGGTGACGCCGCCGAGCACGCCCGGCTGCAGCTGCCCGCAGTCGGGGGCGGCCACCAGCTCGCTGCTGCGGTAACGGTGGTAACCGGCCCGACCGTCGAAGCCCACCTTCATCCGCACCCGGGTGCGCCAGCCCGTCGCGTCCCCGGCGCCGAGCGGCTCGGCACGCAGTTCCTGGCCCAGGCCAAAGCCTGCGATCCGATCGAGCTGGTTCGCCACGACCTGGCCCTTGAGGATGCGGGCGGCTTCCGGCTCGGCGAAGGCGAGGTCGCAGCACCCGGCGCCACCTGGACCGGCGATCGGGCACAGCGGCGCAATCCGGTCCGATGAGGGCTCGAGAATCGCGACCGCTTCGGCCTGCCAGAACGCGTCCTTCTCGGCGGTGATCCGCGCGCGCACGGTCTCGCCCGGCAGCGCATAGCGGACGAACACCACGCGGCCGTCGTGGCGTGCCACACAGCTGCCCCCGTTGGCCGGCGGCCCGACGCACAGCGTGAGGTCACCCAATCCACGATTCTGCAGCCGCGCGTCACCGGGCGATGGCGTGCCCACGAGCACCGACCCTATGCCCGGTTCAGGTATCGCTGTACCCCTCTGCCCGATGCGGGCAGTTCCCCGGTTATGCTGCGGCCCTACACCGGAAAGGACCGACGTTGCGTGTCGTGGTGATGGGATGCGGACGGGTAGGCGCCTCCCTGGCCGACGCCTTGGCCCGAATCGGCCACGATGTCGCGATCATCGACCGCGACTCGACCGCCTTCAACCGCTTGTCACCGGAATTTTCCGGCGAGCGGGTGCTCGGCATGGGTTTCGACCGCGACGTGCTGCTGCGTGCGGGCATCGAGGAGGCCCGCGCGTTCGCGGCGGTGTCCTCCGGCGACAACTCCAACATCATCTCGGCGCGGGTGGCGCGCGAGACGTTCGGTGTGCAACGCGTGGTGGCACGCATTTACGACGCCAAGCGCGCCGCGGTCTACGAGCGGCTCGGCATCCCGACGGTGGCGACCGTGCCGTGGACCACCGATCGCCTGCTCAACGTCTTGACACGCGAAACCGAGACCACCAAATGGCGCGACCCGTCCGGCAATGTCGGCGTGGCCGAGGTACCGCTGCACGAGGATTGGGTCGGCCACCTGGTCACCGATTTGGAGGGTGCGACCGATGCGCGAGTGGCATTTTTGATCCGGTTCGGCAGCGGTCTGCTTCCCGAACCCAAGACGGTGATCCAGTCCGGCGACCAGGTGTACATCGCGGCCGTCTCGGGCCGCATAGCCGAGGCGCTGGCGATCTCGGCGCTGCCGCCCGGCGAGGATGTGCGCGGGTGAGGGTGGCGATCGCCGGGGCAGGCGCGGTCGGCCGCTCAATCGCCCGCGAACTCATCGAAAACGGCCACGAGATCATGCTGTTGGAGCGCAATCCCGAACACGTCGACATCGACGCGATTCCGGCGGCACGCTGGCACCTCGGAGACGCCTGCGAACTCTCGCTGCTCGAGTCGGTGCACCTGGAGGAGTACGACGTCGTCGTTGCCGCCACCGGCGACGACAAGGCCAACGTCGTCGTGAGCCTGCTGGCCAAGACGGAGTTCGCGGTGCCGCGGGTGGTGGCCCGCGTCAACGATCCGCGCAACGAGTGGCTGTTCGACGACGCGTGGGGCGTCGACGTCGCCGTGTCCACGCCGCGGATACTGGCTTCACTGGTCGAGGAAGCGGTTGCTGTCGGAGATCTGGTGCGACTTATCGAGTTTCGTCAAGGCCAAGCCAACCTTGTTGAGATCACCCTGCCCGACGACACCCCGTGGGGCGGGCGACCGGTGCGCAGACTTCAGCTGCCGCGCGACGCCGTGTTGGTGACGATTCTGCGCGGCGCGCGGGTGATCGTGCCCGAGTCCGACGAGCCGATGGAGGGCGGCGACGAGCTGTTGTTCGTGGCGACCACCGAAGTCGAGGACGAGCTGCGCCGCCTGCTGCTGCCCGACGTCACTGCCGAACGCCCGCGCGACGAGCAGCAGTCTTAGGTTTCCGCGCTGGGCGCGGGCTCGCCCTCGACGACCTCGGTGT
>JAFAWC010000002.1 GCA_019242135.1 Mycobacteriaceae bacterium
GCTCCGTTCCACATCGCCTACGGAACCGCCAAGGCCGCGGTCGCCGCGATGACCCGCACCATGGCCGTCGAGCTGGCCCTGGCGGGCATTCGCGTCAACGCCGTTGCACCAGGCGTCACCGAGACCGCCGCGTCCAAGACCTATACCGACGAGGACCCCGACCGCGATCGGCGGGCCATCGCGATGGGGCGGCGCGGTCGGCCGGAGGAACAGGCGGGCGCAATCATTTTCCTGCTGTCCGACATGTCGAGCTACATCACGGGCCAGACCTTGCTGGTTGACGGCGGCCTGAGCCTCAAGTGGAGTCATCTCGCCGCCGACAACACCTCCCTGTTCCTCAAGGACGAATCTTTTCGGGCCGCCATCAGGAGGATGGAATGACCAATACCGAACTCGACGCGGCAGAAGAACTGTCAGAGCCGGTGACGATCGGTGTCGAGGCGTACATCTCGGAGGACTATGCCCGCGCGGAGCGCGACAAGCTCTGGCGCAGGGTGTGGCTGCAGGTCGGTCGCGTCGAAGAGTTGCCCGACGTGGGTAGCTACCTCACCTACGACGTCCTCGACGACTCGATTATCGTCGTGCGCAGCGGCCCCGACGAATTCAAAGCACACCACAACGTGTGCATGCATCGCGGACGCCGGCTGGTCGACACTGACAACGGCGCAAAGAACGCGTGCGGCCGCGCCCGGAAGTCCTTCGTCTGCGGATTCCACGGCTGGACATACGGTCTGGACGGCGCATGCACCCACATTCGCGAGCGAGACGACTGGAAGGGAGTGCTCACACCGGAGAACACCCACCTCGCCCCCGTGAAGGTCGACAGATGGGGGGGCTGGCTGTTCATCAACATGGACCCCGATTCCGAGCCGCTGCAGGACTATCTGTTTCCCGCCGCGAAGATCCTCGATCCGTTCGGGCTGGAGAACATGCGCTACAGATGGCGCAAGTGGTTGTACTTCGACTGCAACTGGAAGGTCGCGATGGAGGCCTTCAACGAGACCTACCACGTGTACACGACCCATCCGGAATTCAACCGGTTCGGCGAATTCAAAGGCTGGGCCAAGGCGCAGGGCAAGCACAGCAACATCGGCTATGACGCACCGGATGACCTGGCGGAGACAAAGAGCAAGATCCGGCTCGGCATCGGTGATCCCCGCATCTCGACCGCGGAGATGCAGATCTACACGATGGAGGAGACCAACGCCACCACGACGCAGACGTTGGTGAATGCGGCGATGCGGCTGGTCGACGAGTTACCGGAAGGAACGCCGGCCGACAAGGTCCTCGAGCACTGGTTGTCCTCGGCGCGCCGTGATGACGAGGCCCGCGGGGTGATCTGGCCGACCATCCCGGCGGACATCTTGGGACAGAGTGGCACCGCATGGCAGCTCTTCCCGAACTTTCAGATCGGACAGGGATTGACGAGTGCGCTGTGCTACAGCGCGCGTCCCGACCCGGGCTACGACCCCAACAAGTGCATCTTCGAGGTGGCGGTATTAGAGCTATTCCCGAAAGGTCAGGAGCCGCCGACGGAATGGGTCTATACCCCGGTGGGCGACCCCAACTGGCTATCGGTACTACCGCAGGACTTCTCAAATATGGCCGCGGTGCAGCGGGGGATGAAGTCGCTGGGCTTCCCGGGAACCAAACCCAACCCATATCGGGAACGCAGCACAGTCAATCTCCACTACCAGCTGTCGAAGTACATGGGCACCGGCGAACCGCGCGAGCTGCCGTGATGAGTTGCTTGCGTGACGAGTTAGTAGCTGCGATAAAAGCCAAAGACCCCAAGGAGAACCAATTTTGACCACGTACCAAGACAACTGCGGACCCACGCCCACGCCTGACGACATCGACATCGACGCACTGCGCCGCAAGTACCGCAAGGAACGCACCAAGCGGCTCCGGGGAGAGGGTTCAAAACAGTACGTCGAACTGTCCGATGACTTCGCGGGCTACTACGAGACCGACCCCCACACGCCAGTCATGCCGCGCGACCCGATCTCCGACGACATCGACGTCGCAGTGCTCGGCGGCGGGTTCGGCGGCCTGCTGTCGGCGGCCTACTTGAAGAAGGCCGGGGTCGAGGATGTGCGGATCATCGAACTGGGCGGCGATTTCGGTGGCGTCTGGTACTGGAACCGATACCCCGGCATCCAATGCGACAACGAATCCTATTGCTACATCCCCCTGCTGGAAGAACTCGACTTCATGCCGACGAAGAAGTTCGCCGACGGCGTCGAGATCTACGAGCATTGCCGACGCATCGGCAAGCACTTCGGTCTCTACGATTCGGCGATCTTCTCCACGCAGGTTCGCGAGCTGCGCTGGGATGACGCGATCAAGCGCTGGCGGATCAGCACGAATCGCGACGACGACATCCGTGCGCGATTCGTGGTGATGGCTTCGGGCCCGTTTCACCGGCCGAAACTGCCTGGCATCCCTGGTATCAAGAATTTCAGGGGCCACAGCTTCCACTCGTCCCGCTGGGACTACGACTACACGGGCGGTGACACGACCGGCGGCCTGCACAAGCTGGCCGACAAAAGGGTGGCGCTGGTCGGCACCGGCGCCACCGGTGTCCAACTCGTCCCATATCTCGGCCGTGATACCAAGCATCTGTACGTCTTTCAGCGCACTCCGTCCTCGGTCGACGTGCGCAACAACACACCAACGGATCCCGAATGGGCCACGTCTCTGAAGCCGGGCTGGCAGAAAGAGCGACAGCGCAACTTCCACTCATGGACGTTCGAAGGGATGGCGCTGGGCCAGCCGGACCTGGTCTGCGACTTCTGGACCGAACTCGGTCGCAACACCGCCGCCCGCGTGCTCGCTCTGGACGACCCCACGTCGCTGACTCCCGCGCAGTTCATGGCGATTCGCGAAGAAGAGGACTACAAGGTCATGGAACGGCTGCGGCGGCGCGTCGGCAGCATCATCGACGATCCCGAGACCGCGGAGGCGCTCAAGCCCTACTACCGGTTTTTGTGCAAGCGCCCGTGCTCCAACGACGAGTACCTCGCCACGTTCAACCGCCCTAATGTCACGTTGGTTGACGTGTCGGCGTCGAAGGGCGTCGAGCGCGCCACGGAGAACGGGCTTGTCGCCAACGGTTCGGAGTACGAGGTTGATTGCATCATCTACGCCAGTGGCTTCGAGATCACCACGGAGATCAGTCGCCGCTACTCGATCGACACGATTGCGGGTCGCGGTGGTTTGTCGTTGTTCGATTACTGGCACGACGGATACCAGACATTCCACGGGATGACCAGCCGGGGTTTCCCGAATCAGTTCTTCACCGGCTTCACCCAGGTGGGCATTTCGGCGAACATCGCAGCCAATTACGAGCTGCAGGGCGAGCACATCGCGTACATCATCTCCGAAGCTCTGGCCCGCGGTGCCACCACCGTCGAACCCAGCCAGCAGGCGCAGGACGACTGGTGCAAGACCATTCGCGAGAGCGCGATTGACAATTCGGCTTTCGACGCCGAATGCACCCCGGGCTATTACAACAACGAAGGCGGCGGTGGGGGAGAGGGTATCCGCTCCCATCTCGGGGAGCCGTACGGGCCCGGTTTCTACGCTTTCGGCGATCTGCTGAAGGTGTGGCGTGATAAGGGTGACCTGGCGGGCCTGGAGCTCGGAACATGAATGTCTGAGTTGAGGTTCGACGATCGAGTGGTCGTCGTGACGGGCGCCGGCCGCGGACTGGGACGTGCGTACGCTCTGCTGTTGGCGGCGCGCGGTGCACGGGTGGTTGTTAACGACTCCGGCGTCAGCGCGACGGGCGAGGGCATTGACGCCGGACCCGCGCAGGAGGTGGCGCAGGAGATCGTGGCCGCGGGCGGCGAAGCGGTCGCATGCACTGAAACGGTGGCGACGCCGGCGGGCGGTCAGGCGATCATCGCGACCGCGCTCGACCGCTACGGGCGAATCGACGTCCTGATCCACAATGCCGGGATCGTACGGCGAGCATCGCTGAAAGAGATGACCTACCAAGACTTCGACGCGGTTGTCGACGTACACCTGCGCGGCGCCTTTTACGTGGTGCGTCCGGCGTTCCCGGTCATGTGTCAGTCCGGGTACGGACGCGTCGTGCTGACCTCATCCATCGGCGGGCTGTACGGCAACCGCGGCGTTGCGAACTACGCAGTGGCTAAAGCCGGGATTCTGGGTCTGTCCAACGCCGTCGCGCTGGAAGGTGCCGCCGAGGGCGTGAAGTGCAACGTCATTGTTCCCGCGGCCGTGACGCGAATGGCCGACGGGCTTGACACGTCGCACTATCCCCCGATGGGACCCGAGCTCGTCGCGCCTGCCGTGGGGTGGCTGGCGCACGAAACCTGTTCGGTGACCGGGGAGATCATTGTCGCTATCGCAGGCCGGGTGGCCAGGGCCGCTGTCGCCGAGACTCCCGGCGTCTATCGGCCATCGTGGTCCATCGAGGACGTTGGCGAGCTGATCGATGTGATCCGTGACACCGCGGCTCCGTTGATCCTGCCGGTTGTCCCGGACGGCCACGATCAGCACATCGGCTACAGCTTCGCGATGGCCCGCCAGGACGTATTTCATGGCTAGCACCGGGACGGGCCCGTTGACCGGGGTGCGCGTGGTCGACCTCACCGCGCTGGTGATGGGGCCGTACTGCACGCAGATCATGTCCGACATGGGCGCCGAGGTCACCAAAATCGAGCCACCGCAAGGTGACGACTCACGTTACATCTCGGTTGGGCCCGCGCCGGGGCTGAGTGGGGTCTTCATCAACGTCAACCGCGGCAAGCGCAGTGTGGTGCTCGACCTGCAGACCCAGGCCGGCAGGACCGCGCTGCGTGCGCTCATCAAAGACGCCGACGTCTTCATCCACTCGATGCGGGCGAAGGCAGTCGCCAAGCTGGGCTTTGCCTATGACGAGGTGGCGGCGATCAACCCGTCGATCATTTACACCAACTGCTATGGATACGGCCGACGTGGGCCCGAGCGCGATCGCCCCGCCTACGACGACACGATCCAGGCCGAATGCGGGCTGCCCGCGGTGCAGGAACAGCTCACCGGTGAAGCCAGTTACGTCGGCACGATCATGGCCGACAAGATAGCCGGTTTGACCGCGTTGTACGCGACGATGATGGCGTTGTTCCATCGAGAGCGCACCGGTGAGGGGCAGGAGGTGGAAGTGAGCATGTTTGAAACGATGGCGTCTTTCATTCTCGTCGAGCATGCCAACGGTGCGATGTTCGACCCTCCCCTCGGGCCGGCGGTTTACCCGCGCACGGTAGCGCCGAACCGCAAGCCCTACCGCACGCGCGACGGCCACATCGCGGCGCTGATCTACAACGACAAGCATTGGAACGCGTTCATCAACGCGGTCCGGCCGGCGTGGGCCAGTGACCTCTACGCCACGCTCGAGCGGCGCGCCCGCCACGTCGACACCATCTACGGATTGGTGGCAGAGACATTGCGCGAGCGCACAACCGACGAATGGATGACGCTGTTCCGCGAACTCGAGATACCGGCCGCACCGATCCACACGCCGGATGCGTTGTTCGACCATCCACACCTCAACGCGGTCGGGCTGTTCGAGACGGTTGAAACTTCCTATGGACCGGTGCGCTTTCCCGGTGTGCCGACCTGGTTTTCGCGCACCCCCGGCCAGGTCGCGGGACCGGCGCCGGAGCTTGGCGCCGACACCGCCGACGTGCTCGACGAGCTCGGCCTCACCCCGACGGATGCCGGACCCGCGGTGGGCTCGGCTTAGGAACGGTTGACATGGACTTCGACATGGGCGAGGGGGCGACGAAGCTGCGCCGCACGCTTCGCGAACTGATCAAGACGCACGTACCGGACGACTTTTTAGGTGCGTTCACCGATGATCCAGCCGACCTCGACGTGGCACAGCGGTTCTGCGGGACCCTTGCGGGGCAGGGCCTGCTGTGCATGTCGTGGCCGACGGAATTCGGCGGCCGCGACGCCTCGGTGTGGGAACAGACCGTGGTGCGCGAGGAGATGTGGGCGCACCACGAGCCGCGCGGGGCGCAGTACATGGGTGTCAACTGGGTCGGTCCGATCATCATGCGGCACGGCACCGACGAACAACGACGCCGACACCTTCCCGCGATTGCGCGCGGGGAAGTGATCTGGTGCCAAGGATTTTCCGAGCCGGAGGCCGGGTCGGACCTGGCGTCACTGCGGACCACCGCCCGACGTGACGGCGATCGATGGCGGGTCAACGGTCAAAAGATCTGGACGTCCTACGCCACCATGGCGCAGTGGTGCTTCCTGCTGGCGCGGACCTCCAAAGAGGAGAAGAAGCAACAGGGTCTGACGATCTTTCTCGTGCCGATGGACGACCGGGGGATTCAGGTTCGCCCGATCCGCTCCATGCTGGGCCCCCATCATCTCAACGAGGTGTTCTTCGACGATCTGACGGTGACCGACAGCGACGTCCTGGGCCCGGTCGGCGCTGGCTGGTCAATCGTGCAGGACGTGATGTCCTTCGAGCGGGTGGGCATCGCGCGCTACGCGCGGTGCGAGAGATTGCTCATCGCCGCGCCGTCGGTTCTCGGCGACCATTGGCAAAAATTGCCGGCGGAACTGCGCGGCCGGTGGACGCGGATGCTGACGCACTGCCGCCGGGCGCGGTTGCTCGCCTATCGGGTGGTGTCGCTACAGAGCAGCGGTCGCATCCAACCCGGCGACGCGGCCGCATACCGGATCGCTGTCACCAAACTCGACCAGGACAGCGCAGAAGTATTGATGGAGATCATCGCTGGTGTCCCCAGAGGCGACACGGCGACGGATTATTTCCGCGCCGAGGTCGAAGACCACTGGCGCTATTCGCAGGCGTCCACCGTCGCATCGGGCAGCATCGAAGTGCAGCGCATGCTGCTTTCTCGCGCTCTCCTGGCGGCATCATGATCCTCGACCTGAGCGGCGAAGCCAAAGAGTATGGGCGCGAAGCACTTCGCGCAATCGAGCACGCTGGCGGCGACCAGCTAGTCCAACAGGCCGAAGCCAAACCTGACACCCGCGAAGCCCTCGTCACGCCCGTGCTGGACAGGCTGGGGGCGTGGGAGCTCGACCCGCGTCTAGACCCCGAGTCGGCCGAAGCTGCCGCGGCTCTCTGCCGCAGTGCCGGTTACTGGGCGCTGCCCTACCCCGTCGCGGAGCGGCTGTCGCGGCCGGCCGACCTCGACGTCGACGGGCTGGTGGTGGTCGCCGACGGTACACCGCACGCCGCTGTTGCCGCCGTCGAAAAGCGCTGGGCCACCGTGACGCTGGCCGGTCACCGAAGCCGTGTGGTGGCTCAGGTGGCGGCCGGGCCGGGATTCGTTGCGGCGCTTGACGTGTCGGCGATCGACAATGACGGCGCCGCAGACGTCGCGCTGGGCTTGGTGCTGCCGTGCTGGACACTGCTCGGCATGCTCGATCGCGCCATCGAACTCACCGTCGCGCATGTACGCTTGCGCAAGCAGTTCGGCCAGCCCCTCGCGTCGTTTCAGGGTGTCCAATTCCAGCTGACGGACGCCGAGGTTGAGCGCAGCGGACTGGACATGCTGGCCAAGTACGCGCTGTGGAGCGTAGGCAGCGATGACGCGCTCGACGATGCGCTGGCGTTGCGGCTGGCGGCCCTCGAGGCGGCGGAAGTCGTGTTCCGTGTCTGTCATCAGTTGCATGGCGCTGTGGGATTTTGCGACGAGACGACGTTGTCATGGCTGTCGCGGTACAGCCAGCCGCTCCGGCGGCTGCCGCTCGGTTTGTCCGCCACACGTGACTACTTGACGCACCGCCTCGGGCGACGGGGGCTGACGGGACTGTACGGATGAAATACGACCTTCCCGATGAGCTGCTCGTCCAAAGCGACGGCCCGTTGCGCACCGTCGTGATGAACCGCTCTGCCGAACTGAACTGCGTGAACGAGAATCTGCATTGGGCCCTCGCCAACGTTTGGCGCCAGTTGGCCGCCGACAAGGGGACCAGGGCGGTCATTTTGACCGGGGCGGGACGCGCGTTCAGCGCCGGTGGCGACCTCGACTGGATCACAACGTTTTTGGACGACCCGGTGGGCCGGGACGAAAGCATCCGCGAAGGTGCGCAGATTATCGAGGAGATGCTGCGTTTTCCACACCCGATCATCGCGGCGGTCAACGGACCGGCGGTGGGCCTGGGCTGCAGCGTCGCGCTGCTGTGCGACATCGTGTTGCTCTCGGAAGCAGCCTATTTGGCCGATCCCCACGTCGCGGTGGGCTTGGTGGCGGGCGACGGCGGTGCGGCGTTGTGGCCGTTGCTGTCTCCGATCATGAGGTCCCGCGAATATCTCTTCACCGGTGATCGCATCCCGGCGGCCACCGCCGTCGAGTTGGGCCTGGCCAGCCGTACGGTCGCCGCGGGCGACCTGCTCTCCGAAGCGCACCACCTCGCCGAGCGGCTCACGGCTCAGCCGCCCGGCGCGCTGCAGGGCACGAAGCGGATCGTCAACATGTATCTGTCTCAGGTGCTCGGCGGTGCGATGCAGGCGGGATTCGCCGCGGAGGTCATCACCATGCAGTCCCAGGACCATAAGCGGCGGCTCCAAGCATTGCGGCAGAAGCCGAAGCGCTGATGACACCGGCTGACCTCGACGAGTTCCGCGCCGCCGTCGCAGCGTGGTGTGAAAACCACATCCCGACCGACTGGCGGCAGCGT
>JAFAWC010000320.1 GCA_019242135.1 Mycobacteriaceae bacterium
CTCGATGCCCTCTCGGTTCAATTCGCCCCAACTCGTCACTGACCAGACGTCCGCGGCCACATCCCACTCGGCGGCGAGCAGATCGGCGGCGCGCAATGCGTCGGGCATCGACACCCCCGAGGCCAGGATCTGCGCGGCGAACTTCCGGTGCTCCCCGGCCGGCCGGTAGCGGTAGATGCCCCGCAGCAGACCCTCCACGTCCAGGCCCTCAGGTTCTGGCGGCTGCACGTAGGGCTCGTTGTAGATCGTCAGATAGAAGTAGACGTTCTCCGGGTTCTCGCCGTACATCCGGGCCAGGCCGCTCTCGACGATGTGGGCGATCTCGTAGGCGAACGCCGGGTCGTAGGCCACCACGGCCGGATTCGTGCTGGCCAACAGCAGCGAATGCCCGTCGGCGTGCTGCAGCCCCTCACCGGTCAGCGTGGTGCGGCCCGCGGTCGCGCCGAGCACGAAACCCCGTGCCATCTGGTCGGCCGCGGCCCAGAACCCGTCGCCGGTGCGCTGGAAACCGAACATCGAATAAAAGATGTAGATCGGGATCATCGGCTCGTTCTGTGTGGCATACGAGGTCCCCGCGGCGGTGAACGACGCGGTCGAACCGGCCTCGTTGATGCCCTCGTGCAAGATCTGGCCCACTTCGCTTTCCTTGTACGCCAACATCATTTCGGCGTCCACGGAGGTGTAGAGCTGGCCGTTGCGGTTGTAGATCTTCAGCGAGGGGAACCATGAGTCCATGCCGAAGGTACGTGCCTCGTCGGGGATGATCGGCACGATTCGTGGGCCGATTTCCTTGTCGCGCAACAGTTCCTTGAAGACCCGCACGGTTGCCATCGTGGTGGCGACCTCCTGGTGTCCCGAGCCCTTCTTGATCGCCTTATAGATGTCGCGCGGTGGCAACGTCAAGGCCTTGGACTTGGTGCGCCGTTCCGGCACAAATCCGCCGAGCACGCGCCGACGGTCGAGCATGTAGCGGATCTCGGCGGAGTCGGGTCCGGGATGGAAATACGGCGGCAGGTAGGGGTTTTCTTCCAGCTGCTGATCGGAGATGGGGATGCGTTGAGCGTCTCGGAAAGCTTTAAGATCCTCCAGCGCAAGCTTTTTCATTTGGTGGGTGGCGTTTCGGCCCTGGAAGTGCTTGCCCAGCGAGTAGCCCTTGATGGTCTTGGCGAGGATCACGGTGGGCTGGCCCTTGTGTTCCATCGCCGCGCGGTAGGCGGCGTAGACCTTGCGGTAGTCGTGCCCACCGCGTTTGAGACTCCAGATTTCGTCGTCGGACATGTCTCCCACCAGCGCCTTCGTTCGCGGATCGCGGCCGAAGAAGTGTTCGCGGACGTAGGCGCCGTCGTTGGCCTTGTAGGTCTGATAGTCGCCGTCGGGGGTCACGTTCATGAGGTTGACCAGCGCGCCGTCGCGGTCGGCGTGCAGCAACGCATCCCACTCGCGGCCCCACACCACCTTGATCACGTTCCAGCCGGCGCCGCGGAAGAACGATTCGAGCTCCTGGATGATCTTGCCGTTGCCGCGCACCGGACCGTCAAGCCGCTGCAGGTTGCAGTTGATCACGAACGTGAGGTTGTCGAGGCCTTCGAGCGCCGCCACATGGGCCACCCCGCGACTCTCGGGCTCGTCCATCTCGCCGTCGCCGAGGAACGCCCACACGTGTTGATCCGACGTGTCCCTGATGCCGCGGTCGTGCAAATAGTGATTGAAACGGGCCTGGAAGATCGCGTTGAGTGGGCCCAGCCCCATCGACACGGTCGGAAACTCCCAGAAGTCGGGCATCAGGCGCGGATGCGGGTAGGACGGCAGCCCGCCGCCCGGGTGGCTGTGCTCTTGGCGGAACCCGTCGAGCTGGTCAGCGGTCAGCCGGCCTTCCAGAAACGCCCGCGCGTAGATGCCGGGGGAGGCGTGGCCCTGGATGAACACCTGGTCTCCGCCACCGGGATGCGACTTACCGCGGAAGAAGTGGTTGAACCCGACCTCGTAGAGCGCCGCTGACGACGCATAGGTGGAAATGTGTCCGCCCACGCCCACCCCGGGCCGTTGCGCACGGTGCACCATGATCGCCGCATTCCACCTGATCCATCGCCGGTAGCGGCGTTCTACCTCCTCGTCGCCGGGGAACCAGGGCTCCAGCTCGGTCGGGATGGTGTTGACGTAGTCGGTCGAGGTGAGCGCCGGGATGGCCACGCGTTGTTCACCGGCGCGTTCTAGCAGTCGCAGCATCAGGTAGCGGGCCCGCGCCTGGCCGGAACGTGCCAGGGCGTCGTCGAACGATTCGAGCCACTCAGCCGTCTCTTCGGGGTCGATGTCGGGCAGGTAGGACGCCACCCCTTCGCGAATCACCCGTACCCGGTCCGATTCGTTTGAGCCGGTTGAGTTTTGGGCCAGGTCCCGGCGCGTGAACTCGGTGGTCAACTTCGGCTCCTCTAAACGGTGGGCACGACATCTTCCATCGTCCACCTATCGTGCCTGACTTGCACCGCTGGGTTGATGCTAGGGCGGGACGCGCGAGCGTGCGACGATAGGGGCAGAACGGACCGGCTCGCAGACAAAGGAGCTCGCAGACGAAGGAGGTTGACGGTGGTCGCGGCGGGTGACGCCCCGAACTACGCCCACAAACTGGGCATCCAAAAAGATCAGGTTGTTCAGGAGTTGGGCTGGGACGAGGACACCGACGACGACATTCGCGCCGACATCGAGGAGGCCTGCGGGGGTGATTTGCTTGACGAGGACGCCGACGAGGTCATCGATGTCGTGCTGCTGTGGTGGCGGGACGGCGACGGCGATCTCGTGGACAGGTTGATGGACGCGATTACGCCGCTGGCCGACGACGGGATCATCTGGGTGCTGAGCCCGAAGACGGGCAAACCGGGCCATGTCCTGCCGGCCGAGATCGCGGAGTCCGCGCCGACGGCGGGTCTGATGCAGACGTCGTCGGCCAACCTCGGTGACTGGAGCGCAAGCCGGTTGGTACAACCCAAGTCCCGCGCGGCGCGCCGATGAGCGCTCGCGCGAAGAGGAAACAACACCGATGATTAGGGATCACCTCTGGTGCTGACCGTCGGCACGGCGGCGCCGGACTTCACGCTGCGCGACCAGAACCAGCAGCCGGTGTCGCTGCGCGATTTTCGCGACAGCAAGAACGTGTTGCTCGTGTTCTTTCCGCTGGCCTTCACCGGTGTGTGCCAAGGCGAGCTCGACGAGATCCGAGATCACCTGCCGGACTACGAGAACGACGACACTCAGACGATGGCGATTTCGGTGGGACCGCCCCCGACGCACAAGATTTGGGCTGTGCAGAGCGGGTTCACCTTCCCTGTGTTGTCCGACTTCTGGCCGCACGGCGCCGTGTCCCAGGCGTACGGGGTATTCAACGGCGACGCGGGTTATCCGAACCGGGGCACCTTTGTGGTCGACCGCTCGGGCATCATCCGGTTCGCCGAGATGAAACAACCCGGCGAGGCCCGCAATCAAAGTGTGTGGAAATCGGCCCTGGCGGCTCTGCCGGCCTGACCGCCGGAATTTCCCACACCGGCGGCGCAGCCGGTAGCGTGCGCGGCACGGGCGCGTAGCTCAGTGGTAGAGCACTGGTTTTACACACCAGCGGTCGGCGGTTCGATACCGTCCGCGCCCACCGGTGCGCGCTGACAGCCATATCGGCCAAATCGACCAGGCCCGAACAGGTCTCAAAATGTCCGCGGGCTTG
>JAFAWC010000090.1 GCA_019242135.1 Mycobacteriaceae bacterium
GCGCACCCGCATCATGAAGTACTTGGCCTCGATGGTGTCGATGTGCTCGTCGCCGGTCCAGGTGCCGTCGTAGCCCTGCTCGCGCTGGGTGTAAAGGCCCCACCAGCGGAACCGCCCGCGCAGGTCGCTCTTGTCGATGCTGTCGAAACCGCCCGGCGCGTAGATGTGCTCGATCCGGGCGCGCACGTTGAGCGGCGCGTCGTCCTTTTTGTTCTGTTCGTTGGCGTTGAGCGGCTCGCGATAGCCGAGCGCCCATTGGCCTTCACCGCGGTGTTTCGCGGGGCGGGGCCGAGCCTGTGTCATCGGGGTGGCTCCTTGTCAGAGCCGGCGACCGGAACGCGCAATACCACCGGCGGCTGTCCGGCGGCGCAGATCCGGATGCCAGCTGGAAGTTCAGGTGGGCGGGTCTACGACGTCAAGGCAGACAGCAACAGCTACAGACGCGCTTGAAGTCGACATGCCGCCGCGCCACCAACGAGACATTGACATGGAGGCTGTCGGCGGCGGTCACGTGGCCCATTCTGCCATGCGCGGCGCCCGGCGCCCTAACCGGCCCGAACTTGCGATCAGCGTGAGTGAAAAGGCGCCGGGATTGTCGTTCTGAGAAAATCAAGGGATGACGGAAACGGCGACGGGCGCTCGGCTTCCGCCGCTGGTGCCGACGCCGGGCCGCCCGTTCGGGGTGTATGTGCACGTGCCGTTTTGCGCCACCCGGTGCGGATATTGCGACTTCAACACCTACGCACCCGGTGAACTCGACGGCGCCGGTCCGGACGGCTGGCTTTTGGCGGTGCGCGAGGAGCTGCGCCTGGCCGCAGGCCGGCTTCCCCCGCTGGCCGTCGATACGGTGTTCGTCGGCGGGGGCACGCCGTCGCTGCTGGGCGCGCGGCGCCTCGCCGCGGTGCTCGATGCGGTGGCCGATCATTTCGTACTCGCGCCCGGGGCCGAGGTGACCACCGAGGCCAACCCGGAGTCCACCTCGCCGGAGCTGTTCGCCGACCTGCTGGCCGCGGGCTACACGCGGGTGTCGCTGGGCATGCAGTCGTCCTCGTCCCACGTGCTGTCGGTGCTGGATCGGGCGCACTCGCCGGGACGGGCGGTGGCCGCGGCCAACGAAGCGCAGGCCGCCGGCTTCCGGCACGTCAACCTGGACCTGATTTACGGCACCCCCGGGGAAACCGACGACGACCTGCGGCGCTCGGTCGACGCGGCCATCGGTGCCGGCGTCGACCACGTCTCGGCATACGCACTGGTCGTCGAGGAGGGCACCGCACTGGCGCGCCGGGTGCGGCGCGGTGAGATCAGCGCCCCCGACGACGACGTGCTGGCCCGGCGCTACGAACTGCTCGACGCCCAGCTCGCGCACGCCGGTTTCCAGTGGTACGAGGTGTCGAACTGGAGCACGCCCGGTGGGCAGTGCCGCCACAACGTCGGCTACTGGGGCGGCGGGCAATGGTGGGGCGCCGGGCCCGGCGCGCACGGTCACATCGGCTCGGTGCGCTTGTGGAACGTCAAACACCCCCGCGCCTACGCGGATCATCTGGCGAGACAGGCGTTGCCGGTCCACGACTTCGAGCGACTCACCGGCGCGCACACCCACACCGAAAATGTGATGCTGGCGATCCGGATGCGCAGCGGGCTGCCCGTGACCGAACTGAGCCCGGCGGAGCGACAGCGGGCGCAGGCCCCGATCGCCGACGGCCTGCTCGTCCGCCAGGCCGATCGGCTGGTGCTGACCGATCGCGGCCGGTTGCTGGCCGACGGCGTGGTCCGCACCCTGCTCGCCGGATAGCCGGCTCGATGTCCGCCTCAAGGCAATTCGAGATGTACGGCCCGTCGCACTGGGCGGTGCTCGCGGTGTTCGTGATCGGCGCGGCGCTGCTGCTGTGGATCGGCCGACGCCAATCAGAGACCCAGGCCCGGCTTTTCGGTCGCATCCTGGGGGGCCTGACCGCAGCGATATACGCCGCGGTACTGGTCTATGTGATGAGCCACTTCGCCATCGCCGGGTCGGTTCCGCTGCAGCTGACCGATTTGGCGACGGGGGCCGCGGCGTGCGCCCTGTGGGGGCGCTGGTACTGGGCGTTCGCGCTGACGTACTACTGGGGCCTGGTGCTGAGCACCCAGGCGTTGATCTCACCGGTGCTCACCGGCGCGGACTTCCCGAGCCTTCAGTTCCTCGCGTTCTGGGCCATCCACCTGCTGGTCGTCTGGGCCGCCATCTACCTCACCTGGGGCCGCGGCATGCACCCGACCTGGCGCGGCTACCGCATCGCGGTGGTCACCACGCTGATTTGGGCGGCCGTCACCTTCACGTTCAACCGCATTTTCGGCACGGACTACGGCTTTCTCAACGGCAAACCCGCCACCGCCTCGCTTCTCGACCTGTTCGGCCCGTGGCCCTACTACCTGCTGGTGGGCACTGCGCTGGTGCTGATCGTGTGGGCGCTGATGACCTGGCCGTGGGAGCGCAACCGCGCTAGGTCATCACCGCGCCCACCTCGAGACGCGCGAGGCGACCGGCATCGGCCAGGACGTCGATCGCGGTGATCGTGCCGTCGGCCACCACGAACGCCATCACCGCGACCGGACGGTTGCGCACGAAGATCACCGCGCCGGCCGCGCCGTTGACGGTGGCGGGGCGCACGTCGCGGTCGGGACCGCCGTAGAGCTTGGCCTGGCCGGCCACCGCCTGCGCACCGGACACCGCGCGCAGCCGGTCGGCCCCGAAGTCGCCGCGCAGCACCACATCCGGGTGCAGGACGGCGACCAGGCGTTCGAAATCGCCGGCGCGGCCCGCGGCGAAGAATGCGTCGACGACCTCGCGCTGGGCCGTGATGTCCCGATCGGGCTGCGAGCGCGCTTGTTGGATGCGGTGCCGCGCGCGGCTGGCCAGCTTGCGCGCGGCCTCCGTCGTCTTCTCGACGATCGGGGCGATCTCGTCGAACGGCACCGCGAAAACGTCGTGCAGCACGAACGCCAGCCGCTCGTCGGGCGGCAGCGTGTCGAGCACGACGAGCAGCGCCACGCCGACCGAATCGGCGAGCAGCGCCTGGTGCTCGGGCGAGGGGTCGCCGGGCGGATCGATGATCGGGTCGGGGAGCCGGCCCGCCAGCTCCTCTTCGCTGCGGATTCGCCGCGCGCGCAACATGTTCAAGCAGATGCGGGCCACCACCGTGGTCAGCCAAGCGTCGACGTTGTCGAGGTCGCCGGTGCTGCGGTCAAGGCGCAGCCAGGCCTCCTGAACGGCGTCGTCGGCGTCGTCGACCGAGCCCAGCATGCGATAGGCCACCGCACGCAGGCGCGGCCGCGCCGCCTCGAAGCGCGCGGTCAGCCCGGAATCGCGCACACCATTCCTTCGCTGAAACCCGCCGACCCGACGCCCACCGCGAGATTGAACCGCGCCCGAAGGTTCTCCAGCGCGATGATGTGGGTCAGCTCGACCATTTGTGGCACGTCGAAATGGGCGCGTAGCGCGCCGAACAGGTCGTCGCTGATCTCGACGGGAGTGCGGCTCATGGCGGCCGCGTAGTCGAGCACCAGCTTGTCGACGTCGGAGAAACACGCCGCGGTCCGGTAGTTCGGCAGGGCCAGCAACTCCTCGTCGTTCAGACCCCAGTCGCGGGAGATGCGTGACCCTATGTCGATGCAGTATTCGCAGCGGGTGGTGGTCGCGGCCTTCAGCTCGGCCAACGCCCGGTGGCGCAGGTCGACGAGGTGCACCTTGGCCACCGCCTGCTCCAACTTGCCGTAGCCCGACAACAGCCTGGGGATGTGCGCGTAGATCCGGATCGGGCCCAGCATGGCCTCGTCATCCCGCCCGGTCAGCCGCTTGAACTGGCGCTTCATCACGAAGTACGCGATCTTTGTGCCCAGTCCCGCGTCGCGGTTGGACACCTCGGGTAGTCGTGCCATCTCGGCTCCTTTCGGTGTGGTCCCGTGATGTCGACACCCGGCGGCCACGAAACGTGACCGCAGCCGTCAGGCACGCTGGGGACGCAGCACGTCCATGTCGAACAGCCGCGCGTGCAGCACCACCCGGTTTCGCAGCGCCGCGCGCACGGCCCGCTGCAACCCGTCCTCGAGGTACACCACGCCGTTCCACCTCACCGCGTGGGGGAAAAGGTCGCCGTAAAAGGTGGAGTCCTCCGAGAGCAGGCGGTCCAGCGCGAGCACGGTGGTCGTGGTGACCAACTCGTCGAGGCGGATCTGGCGGGGCGGGATCTGGGACCAATCGCGAGAGGACAGACCGTGATCGGGATAGGGCCGCCCGTCGCGTACGCCCTTAAAAATCATCCGTGATCATTCGACGCGGTCCGGGCCCATGGACGAAAGGGTAGTCGCCGGCGCGGCCGGCGTCAGACGCCAGCGCGCTCCATCCCGATACCGGCAGCTGACCACCGTAAAATGGGTAGCCCACCCCACGAGCCGCTGCACGAAGAGGAACCGACCATGGGACATGCAGAAGATCGTCGCTTTGACGTTCTGCGTGCGATCGTCGCCGACTTCGTGTCCACCAAGGAGCCGATCGGGTCGAAAACGTTGGTGGAGCGGCACAATCTCGGGGTATCCAGTGCCACCGTGCGCAACGACATGGCCGTGCTGGAGGCCGAGGGCTACATCACCCAGCCGCACACCAGCTCGGGACGCATCCCCACCGAGAAGGGGTACCGCGAGTTCGTCGACCGGCTCCATGACGTCAAGCCCCTGTCGGGCGCGGAGCGCCGCGCGATCCAGAGCTTTTTGGAGTCGGGCGTCGATCTCGACGACGTGCTGCGGCGCGCGGTGCGGCTGCTCGCGCAGCTGACCCGTCAGGTCGCCGTCGTGCAGTACCCGACGCTGTCGTCCTCCACCGTCCGCCACGTCGAGGTGGTGGCGCTCACACCGGCCCGGTTGCTGCTGGTGGTGATCACCGACTCGGGTCGCGTCGATCAGCGCATCGTCGAGCTCGGCGACGTGATCGACGATCATCAGCTCACGCAGCTTCGCGACATGCTGGGGCAGGCGCTGGACGGTAAGCGGCTGTCGGTGGCCTCGGCCGCGGTGGCCGACCTGGCGTCGGAAGTCGACCACGGCGGCACTCTGGGCGACGCGGTCGGCCGGTCGGCGACGGTGCTGCTGGAGTCGCTGGTCGAGCACGCCGAGGATCGGCTGTTGCTCGGCGGCACCGCCAACCTGACCCGCAACACCGCCGACTTCGGCGGGTCGCTGCGCTCGATCCTCGAGGCGCTGGAAGAGCAGGTCGTCGTCCTGAGGCTGCTGCAGGCCCAGCAGCAGGCCGGCATGGTGACGGTGCGGATCGGCCACGAGACCGAGGTCGAGGAGATGGCCGGCACCTCGGTGGTGACCACGACCTACGGTGCCGACGGCAACGTGTACGGCGGCATGGGTGTGTTGGGTCCCACACGAATGGACTATCCGGGAACTATCGCTAGTGTCGCAGCGGTTGCGATGTATATCGGCGAGGTTTTGGGTCGCAGGTAGCGCGACGGAGAAAGGTTGTACGTGGCACGCGACTATTACGGGCTGCTGGGCCTGAGCAGGACCGCCAGCGACGCGGAGATCAAACGCGCCTACCGCCGCCTTGTCCGCGAGCTGCACCCCGACGTCAACCCCGACGAACGCGACCGGTTCAACGAGATCCAGTTGGCCTACGAGGTGCTCTCCGATCGTGAGAAGAAACGGATCGTCGACCTGGGCGGCGATCCGATGGAAACCGCTGCGGCCGGCAACGGCTTCGCGACCGGTTTCGGTGGGCTCGGCGATGTGTTCGAGGCCTTCTTCGGCGGCGGAGCCACCACCCGCGGGCCGGTGGGTCGGGTGCGCCCGGGGGCGGACTCGCTGCTGCGGCTGCGGCTGGACCTCGAGGAGTGCGCGACCGGGGTGACCAAGCAGGTCACCGTCGACACCGCGGTGCTGTGCGACAAGTGCCAGGGCAAGGGCACCGCTGACGGCCGCGGTCCCGTCGCGTGCGAAACCTGCGGCGGCCGAGGCGAAGTCCAAAGTGTGCAGCGCTCGCTGCTCGGCCAGGTGATGACGGCGCGCCCGTGCCCCACCTGCCGCGGGGTCGGCGAGGTGATCCTCAACCCGTGCTCCCGCTGCGGCGGCGACGGTCGGGTGCGCGCCCGCCGCGAGATCAGCGTCAAGATTCCCGCCGGCGTCGGTGACGGGATGCGGGTGCGGTTGGCCGCCCAGGGCGAGGTCGGCCCCGGCGGCGGTCCCGCCGGTGATCTCTACGTCGAGGTGCACGAGCAGCAGCACGACATCTTCGTGCGCGACGGCGACGATCTGCACTGCACAGTCGCGGTCCCGATGGTCGACGCCGCGCTCGGCACCGAGGTCACCGTCGATGCGATCCTCGACGGGCCGACCGACCTCACGATTCCCGGTGGCACTCAACCCGGTTCGGTGGTCACGTTGCGCGGGCACGGGATGCCGCATCTGCGCAGTGGTGTTCGCGGCGACCTGCACGCGCACATCGACGTTGTCGTGCCGACCCGGTTGGATCACCGCGACGCCGACTTGCTCAGGGAGCTGAAGAATCGCCGCCGTGGCGAAACGGCGGAAGTGAAATCGGCCCACGCCGCCGGCGGTGGGGGACTGTTCAGCCGCCTGCGGGAAACGTTCACCGGTCGCTGACTTGACCGGCGCGCTGTTCTACGTCGACGCGCTTCCTTCCGTCGGGGCCGTGGTGACGGTGTCAGGCGACGACGGTTTTCATGCCGCGACCGTGCGCCGGCTGCGGCGCGGCGAACGGCTGATGCTGGGCGACGGCGCCGGCGAACTGGCCTGGTGCGAGGTCGACGACGTCGACCGCACGCAGCTGCGCACCCGCCTACTGCACCGCTGGCACGTTCCGCTCCCGACACCGTCCGTGACGGTGGTGCAGGCGCTGCCGAAGTCCGAGCGCTTCCAGTTGGCGATCGAATCGGCCACCGAAGCGGGTGCGGACGCGTTCGTGGCGTGGCAGGCCGCCCGGTGCGTGGCCCGCTGGGACGGCGCGAAAGCCGACAAAGGGCTGCGACGATGGCGTGCGGTTGCGCGCTCGGCCGCGATGCAGTCCCGCCGCGCCTACATTCCAGCGGTGTCCGGTCCGGTCGTTACCCGACAGGTGGCGCTGCGGGCCGAGACGGACGGTGTGCTCGTACTGCACGAGTCTGCCGCCGAGGTGATGTCGGAAAAACATGTGGCACAGGTGGACTCGCTGACCATTGTGGTCGGGCCAGAAGGCGGCATCAGCGATACCGAGCTGATGGAGTTGACGAACGCCGGCGCGGTGGCCGTGCGTCTTGGTCCGACGGTCCTGCGCACGTCGACCGCCGCCGCGGTCGCGCTCGGCGCGCTCGGGGTGCTGACCGGGCGCTGGCACTCGTCAGACCCCGACGCTCTGGGCGCAGGGGGTTCTCGGCGGTAGACTGGACCGCGTCGGCAAACCCCCGAGGATGGCATGACAGAAAGCAGGCACCGGTAACCACGTGACGCCCAGCGAGACAAACGCTGCCCCGACCCCCACCGTTCGCAGCAGCATCGATGTTCCGCCCGACCTCATCGTGGGCCTGCTGGGTTCCGCCGACGAAAACCTGCGGGCACTGGAGCGCACGCTCTCCGCGCAGCTGCACGCCCGCGGCAACACCGTCACCCTGTCCGGCTCACCCGCCGACGTCGCGCTGGCCGAACGCGTCGTCACGGAGCTGATCGCGTTGGTCGCGGGCGGGCAGACTCTGACACCGGAAGTGGTGCGCCACAGCGTTGCGATGCTCACCGGCGACACCACCGAATCACCGGCCGAGGTGCTCAGCCTGGACATCTTGTCCCGGCGCGGCAAGACAATTCGGCCCAAGACGCTCAACCAGAAGCGCTATGTCGACGCGATCGACGCGAACACGATCGTGTTCGCCATCGGCCCGGCCGGCACCGGCAAGACCTATCTCGCGATGGCCAAGGCGGTCAACGCCTTGCAGAGCAAGCAGGTGACCCGCATCATCCTGACCAGGCCGGCGGTGGAAGCCGGTGAACGCCTTGGCTTTCTGCCCGGCACGCTGAGCGAGAAGATCGACCCGTACCTGCGGCCGCTGTATGACGCACTGCACGACATGATGGATCCCGACGTGATCGCCAAGCTGATGAGCGCCGGTGTCATCGAGGTCGCTCCGCTGGCCTACATGCGGGGCCGGACGATCAACTCTGCATTCATCATCCTCGACGAGGCGCAGAACACCACGCCCCAACAGATGAAGATGTTTCTGACCCGCTTGGGCTTCGATTCGAAAATGGTTGTCACGGGCGACATCACACAGGTTGACCTGCCCAGCGGCACGACGTCGGGATTGCGCGCCGCCGTCGGCATCCTCGATGGCATCGAGGGAATCCACGTGGCGGAGTTGACAAGTGCCGACGTGGTCCGCCACCGCCTGGTCGCCGACATCGTCGACGCCTACGCCCGGGCGGAGGATTCGTCGCTGTCGATGAACCGCGCGCAGCGGCGGGCGGCGGGTGCGCGTTCGCACAGGACCCGCTAAATAACATGAGTATCGAGGTAGCCAACGAGTCGGGCCTCGACGTCTCCGAGGATGAGCTGATCAGCGTCGCGCGTTTCGTGATCGACAAGATGAACGTTCATCCGGGCGCCGAATTGTCGATGGTGCTGCTGGACAGCACCTCCATGGCCGACCTGCACATGCGGTGGATGGATCTGCCGGGCCCGACCGACGTGATGAGCTTTCCGATGGATGAGCTCGAGCCCGGCGGGCGTCCCGACGCGCCCGAGCCGGGGCCGGCGGTGCTCGGCGACATCGTGTTGTGCCCCGAGTTCGCCGCCGAACAGGCGGCCGCCGCGGGGCACTCGCTCGGACATGAGTTGGCGCTGCTCACGATCCACGGCGTGCTGCATCTCCTGGGCTACGACCATGCCGAACCCGATGAGGAGAAGGAGATGTTCGCGCTGCAGCGCCAACTTCTCGAGGAATGGGTCGCCGATCAGGTGCTCGCGTACCACCAAGACCGCCAGAACGAGAGAGACCGTCGGCTGCTGGACAAGTCACGGTATTTCGACGAGCCGTGAACGGCATCAACGCGCTTGTCGGTGCGATCGCGCTGATTGCTCTGGGCGGATTGTTCGCCGCCGTCGACGCCGCCCTGAGCACGGTGTCGCTGGCCCGAGTCGAGGAACTGGTGCGCGACGAACGCCCGGGCGCCGCGCGGCTGGCCCGGGTGATGACCGAGCGGCCGCGCTACATCAACTTGATCGTACTGCTGCGCATTACCTGCGAGGCGGCCGCGACCGTGCTGCTGGTCGCCTTCCTGTGGGATGACCTCAGCATGAAGTGGGGCCTCGTCGTCGCCGCGGCGCTGATGGTGGTGATCAGCTTCGTCGCCATCGGCGTCGCCCCCCGAACGTTGGGCCGCCAGCACGCCTACTCGATCGCATTGGCGTCCGCCCTTCCGCTGCAACTTATTTCGGTGCTGCTGACGCCGATCAGCCGTCTGCTGGTGCTGCTCGGCAATCTGCTGACCCCCGGGCGCGGCTTTCGCAACGGCCCGTTCGCATCCGAGATCGAGCTTCGCGAGGTCGTGGACCTGGCACAGCAGCGGGGGGTGGTGGCCGACGAGGAACGCCGGATGATCCAGTCGGTGTTCGAGCTGGGTGATACCCCGGCGCGCGAGGTGATGGTGCCGCGCACCGAGATGGTCTGGATCGAGAACGACAAGAACGCCGGGCAGGCCACGTCGCTGGCCGTGCGCAGCGGGCACTCTCGCATCCCGGTGATCGGTGAGAACGTCGACGACATCGTCGGCGTCGTCTACCTCAAGGACCTTGTCCAGCAGACCTACTACTCGCGCAACGGCGGCCGCGACACCAAGGTCACCGAGGTGATGCGGCCGCCGGTGTTCGTGCCGGACTTAAAGCCGCTGGATGTCCTGTTGCGCGAGATGCAGCGCACCCACAATCACATGGCGCTGCTGGTCGACGAATACGGGGCGATCGCCGGCCTGGTCACGATCGAGGACGTGATCGAGGAGATCGTGGGCGAGATCGCCGACGAATACGACACCGACGAGGTCGCGCCGATCGAGGATCTCGGTGATAAGAACTTCCGGGTGTCGGCCCGGCTGCCGATCGAGGACGTCGGCGAACTCTACGACGTCGAATTCGGCGATGACCTCGACGTCGACACCGTGGGCGGGCTGTTGGCACTTGAGCTCGGCCGGGTGCCCCTCCCGGGCGCCGAGGTCCTTACCCACGGCCTCCGGCTGCGCGCCGAGGGCGGCCACGACCACCGCGGGCGGGTACGCATCGGCACCGTGCTGGTCAGCCCGGATGAGCGTGAGGAGAACGGTGACCGATCGGCTCGGTGACGAGGACGGCAAGCTGGTAATTCTGGCCCGGGGTGCGATGGGCCGCGCGGAGGCCTCCAGCGGTGCCGCGGTGCGCGACACCGATGGCCGCACATACGCCGGTGCGCCCGTTGACCTCTCGACACTGCGCCTGACCGCATTACAGGCGGCGGTGTCCGCGGCGGTGTCCAGCGGTGCGACCGCGTTGGAGGCGGCGGTGCTGGTGGGCGGCGACACAAACGACGTCGGCGTCGCCGCCGTGCGCGAGCTGTCCCCAACGGCGGCGATCATCCTCACCGACCGCTCCGGGCACCCGGTCTAGGCGCCGACCGTGCGTCCATTGCGAAAAAGTCGGTCGGATTTCGCACTGTGCGCACGTTCGGCGACGAGCCGGCATCGATGACCGACTTCCGCTCCGGCTTCGTCTGTTTCGTGGGCCGGCCCAACACCGGCAAGTCGACGCTGATGAACGCCCTTGTCGGCGCCAAGGTCGCGATCACCTCGAACCGGCCACAGACCACCCGCCACACGATCCGGGGCATCGTGCACCGGAAGGACTTCCAGATCGTCCTCGTCGACACCCCGGGGCTGCACCGGCCGAGGACACTTCTCGGCAAGCGGCTGAATGACCTGGTGCGCGACACCTACGGCGAGGTCGACGTCATCGGGCTGTGCATCCCGGCCGACGAGGTCATCGGGCCCGGTGACCGCTGGATTTTCCAGCAGATCCGCGCTGTGGCACCCGACACGACGCTGGTCATCGTCGTCACCAAGATCGACAAGGTGCCCAAGTCAAGGGTGGCCGAACAACTCGCCGCTGTCGGTGAGCTGGTCGGCGACGCCGCCGCCGACATCGTGCCGGTCTCGGCGGCCACCGGTCAGCAGATGGACGTGCTAATCGACGTGCTCGCCTCACAGCTGCCGCCCGGCCCGGCGTTCTACCCCGACGGTGAACTCACCGATGAACCGGAAGAGGTGCTGATGGCGGAGCTCATCCGGGAGGCGGCGCTGGAAGGTGTGCGCGACGAGCTGCCGCACTCGCTGGCCGTGGTCATCGACGAGGTGAACCCCCGTCCGGACCGCGATGACCTGATCGACGTGTACGCGATCCTCTACGTCGAGCGCGACAGCCAGAAAGGCATCGTCATCGGCAAGGGCGGCGCCCGCCTGCGTGATGTGGGGATCGCCGCGCGCACCCAGATCGAGAAGCTGCTGGGCACGAAGATCTACCTCGACCTGCGCGTCAAGATCGCCAAGAATTGGCAGCGCGACCCCAAACAGCTTGGCAGGCTTGGTTTTTAGGACGCCGTGAAATCCCCGACCGCGGTCATCTTGTTGCCGTCGGAGGCGGTGGCGAACCCACCCGCGGTGAATGCGCAGTTCACGATGATCGAGCGGTGCCCGGGACTCTTCATCCACAGGTCAAGCGCCGCGGCGGGAGTCGCGAGCGCCCCGGTGCCCCAGTCGACGATCTCGCCCGAGCCCGCGGTCTGGCCGTAGCCGGCGTCGGCGATGCGGCCCTGCGGGGACGAGCCGTCCGAGCCGGTGTGCCCGTCCACCCCGTTCCTGAGCATGTCGTCGGCGTGCCGCTGCGCCGCCGCGCTCAACCGCGGGTCATAACTGAGGGGTGCGCACGGGCGCAGCCGGTTCACGCCGTCATACACCGTGGTACCCCGGTCGTCTGCGTGAGCGGGGTGAGCGCCGACGATGCCGAGCAACCCGACAAGACAGACCGGCAATGCACCCGCGGCCTTCGTAGCCATTGCCTGCCCCCTGAAAATGACTCCTGCTGCAGTCACAGCAAACCAACTGTAGCCATCCCAGCCGCCCCGAACAGCCGAAACGCGACAGATCGGCGATGCCTCCAATGTTGTTTCAGAGAACAGTGCGAAACTGAGTCAATGCGGTTGTACCGGGACCGGGCGGTTGTGCTGCGCCAGCACAAGCTCGGCGAGGCTGACCGAATCGTCACCCTGCTCACCCGTGAGCACGGACTTGTGCGTGCGGTGGCCAAGGGGGTGAGGCGCACGCGGAGCAAGTTCGGTGCCCGGCTGGAGCCGTTCGCCCACATCGACGTTCAGCTCTATCCCGGCCGCAACCTTGACATCGTCACGCAGGTGCAGTCCATCGACGCGTTCGCCGCCGACATCGTCAGCGACTACGGCCGCTACACCTGCGCGTGCGCGGTGCTGGAAACCGCGGAGCGGCTGGCCGGCGAAGAGCGGGCACCTGTTCCCGCGTTGCACCGGCTCACCGTCGGCGCGTTGCGCGCGGTGGCCGACGGTGTGCATCCGAGCGAGCTGGTGCTGGACGCATATCTGCTGCGCGCCATGGGAATCGCCGGGTGGGCGCCGGCGCTGACCGAGTGCGCTCGCTGTGCGGAGCCCGGGCCGCATCGGGCGTTCCATGTCGCGGCGGGGGGCAGCGTGTGTGTGCACTGCCGGCCCGCCGGGTCATCCACGCCGCCGGCGGGGGTGCTGGATCTGATGTCCGCACTGCACGACGGCGACTGGGATTTCGCGCTGGCCGCGCCGCTGTCGTATCGCAGCCACGCCAGCGGTCTGGTGGCCGCGCACCTGCAGTGGCATCTCGAACGTCAACTGAGGACGTTGGCGCTGGTGGAAAGGCACCGATGAGCGCTTGCGCGAAGAGCAGAAGACCCCGATGAGCGCTTGCGCGAAGAGCAGAAAAGCCCGATGAGCCGCCTGGACGAAGAGCAGAAGAAGCGCAAGTACGCGAGGAAACGGCCCGCGTTCCCGCAGCTCCCCCCCGCGCCCGACGACTATCCGACCTTCCCCGACAAGTCGACGTGGCCGGTCATCTTCCCGAGTCTGCCGCCCGTAGCCGGCGGCGGCCCCAGACGTCCGCCGCAACACACCTCAAAGGCCGTCCCGCCGGAGATCCCGGCCGATCAGTTGCCCAATCACGTCGCGATCGTGATGGACGGAAACGGCCGCTGGGCCACCCAGCGCGGCTTGCACCGCACCGAGGGCCACAAGATGGGCGAGGCGGTGCTGATCGACATCACTTGCGGGGCGATCGAGCTGGGCATCAAACATCTTTCGGTGTATGCCTTCTCGACCGAGAATTGGAAACGCAGCCCCGAGGAGGTCCGTTTCCTGATGGGATTCAACCGTGAGGTGGTCGCACGCCGGCGCGAGAATCTGGACGCGATGGGGGTGCGGATGCGGTGGGTCGGATCCCGACCTCGCATGTGGCGCAGCGTGATCAAGGAATTCGAGATCGCCGAGCAGATGACCGTGAACAACCGCGTGATCACCGTGAACTATTGCGTCAACTACGGTGGTCGCGCCGAAATCGCCGAAGCCGCAACTGCAATCAGCCGTGAAGTGGCCGCAGGCACTCTTAGCCCCGACCGCATCACCGAGGCGACGGTGGCCCGCCACCTGCAGCGTCCCGATATTCCCGACGTGGACTTGTTGCTGCGGACGTCGGGGGAGCAGCGCTCGAGCAACTTCATGATCTGGCAAGCGGCCTACGCCGAGTTCGTATTTCAGGACAAGCTGTGGCCTGACTACGACCGTCGAGATTTGTGGGCGGCGTGCGAGGAGTACGTCAACCGCAACCGACGGTTCGGCAGGGCGTGATGGCCCTGGCGCAACGGCTCCGCGAGGTGTTGACGAGCGTGCTGCCGGTGACCGAGGAGGACGACGGCGCGCTGACGGTTCGCCACGACGGCACCCTGGCCTCGCTGCGGGTGGTCAGCATCGCCGACGGGCTGGAGTTGATCTCGCTGTCGCAGATATTGGCCTGGGACGTGCCGATGGACCGGCAGATCCGGATCAAAATCGCCGAACAGGCCCGCGACTCGATGCTCGGCACGGTCATCTTGATCGAGAAGAAGCGGATGGGCGAGGTGCTGCTGCGCTACAACTTCCCCGGCGCCGGCCTCACCGATGAGGCGTTGTGCACGCTGATCCTCATGGTGCTCAGCAAGGGTGCCGACGTACGGCGCGCCCTTACCGAGTGAGGCGGGCTAGGGGTCGGTCGCGCACGCGGCGCAGATGCCGAAGATCTCGATGGTGTGGCTGGCGTCCGAAAACCCGTGGGCCAACGCGACTTCTGCTGCCCACGCCTCGACCTGCCCGCCCTGCACCTCGACGGTGAAGCCGCACCGACGGCACACGAGGTGGTGGTGGTGGTAGGTGGAACACAGCCGGTACACCGACTCGCCGGTGTCGGTGCGCAGCGTGTCGACAGCACCGGCCGCCGCCATCGACTGCAGCCTGCGGTAGACGGTGGTCAGCCCGATGCCCTCGCCCCGCCTGCGCAGTTCGTCGTGAATATCCTGAGCAGAGCGGAACTCGTCGAGCGACTCGAGCAGGGCGGTGATCGCGACACGCTGACGGGTGCTGCGCACACTCGCTCCGGTCACGGCGTCTCCTCGGCGGCGTGCGTGACTGCGGCGCTGACGATGTGCGCCAGGTGATGGTCGACGAGCCGGTAGAGCACCTCGCGCCCCGACCGTTCGCTTTGCACCACGCCCGCAGCCTTGAGAATCCGAAGGTGTTGGCTGACCAGGGGTTGGGGCACTCCGAGCGCGTCGACCAGCTCGTGCACGCAGCGCTGCGATTCCAGCAGGTGCAGCACGATCGCGATCCGCACCGGCGCCGCCAACGCCCGCAGGATGTCGCCGGCCGTGTCCAGTACCTGGCGTGGCGGCAGTTCCCCCGGCGGTTCACCGTGGCGGTGCGACATAGTGGAAATGGTCTCCATTACGCTGCCAGATTACATACCTGATGGCTCGCGAGGCACGGCCGTTACTCTGGGGACCCGTGGCGTCCGTCATCGATACCGTCGTCAACCTGGCCAAGCGCCGCGGGTTCGTCTACCCGTCCGGCGAAATCTACGGCGGCACAAAGTCGGCGTGGGACTTCGGACCGCTCGGTGTTGACCTTAAAGAGAACATTAAACGGCAGTGGTGGCAGGCGGTCGTGACCGGCCGAGACGATGTGGTGGGGATCGACTCGTCGATCATTCTGCCCCGTGAGGTGTGGGTGGCCTCCGGCCACGTCGAGGTGTTCCACGACCCGCTGGTCGAATCGCAGATCACGCACAAGCGATACCGTGCCGACCATCTCATCGAGGCCTACGAGGCCAAGCACGGCCATCCACCGCCGAACGGGCTCGCCGACATCCGCGACCCGGAGACCGGCGAGCCGGGCCGCTGGACCGAGCCCCGTGAGTTCAACATGATGCTCAAGACGCATCTGGGGCCGATCGAGACAGAAGAGGGACTGCACTACCTGCGGCCGGAGACCGCGCAGGGCATCTTCGTCAACTTCGCCAACGTCGTCACGACGTCGCGCAAGAGGCCGCCGTTCGGGATCGGCCAGATCGGCAAGAGCTTCCGCAACGAGATCACCCCGGGCAACTTCATCTTCCGCACCCGCGAGTTCGAGCAGATGGAGATGGAGTTCTTCGTCGAGCCCTCCACCGCACGCGAGTGGCACCAGTACTGGATCGACACCCGCAGACAGTGGTACATCGACCTCGGCATCCACGCCGAGAATCTGCGGCTTTTCGAACATCCCAAGGACAAGTTGTCGCACTATTCGGAGCGCACCGTCGACATCGAGTACAAGTTCGGCTTTCAGGGCAATCCGTGGGGCGAACTCGAAGGTGTAGCCAACCGCACCGATTTCGACCTCAAGACGCACTCGCAGCACTCCGGTGTCGACCTGTCGTTCTACGACCAGGCCGCCGACAAGCGCTACATCCCCTACGTCATCGAACCCGCAGCGGGCCTGACGCGCTCGTTCATGGCTTTCCTCGTCGACGCCTACACCGAAGACGAAGCCCCAAACGCCAAGGGAGGCATGGATAAACGCACCCTGCTGCGACTCGACCCGCGGTTGGCGCCGGTCAAGGCCGCGGTCCTGCCGCTGTCCCGGCACGCCGACCTGTCGCCGAAGGCGCGCGACCTCGCCGCCGAGCTGCGCAAGTGCTGGAACGTCGAGTTCGACGACGCGGGTGCGATCGGGCGGCGGTATCGGCGCCAGGACGAGATCGGCACACCCTATTGCGTAACCGTCGATTTCGATTCGCTCGACGACCACGCGGTGACCGTGCGTGAACGAGATGCGATGAAGCAGGACCGGGTACCGATGGATGCGGTCGCCGACTATCTGACGACCCGGCTTCGGGGCTGCTAGCGGAAATCAGCACACTCGGTGACCGATAACCAGCACGACGGATACGACGTGCACGACCGCGCCCGCATGGTCGAGGAGGCGCCGAAGACCGCCGCGTTGGCCGGCACGGCATCCGACCATCGCACCGACTTCTCCCGCGATCGCGCTCGCGTGCTGCACAGCGCGGCGTTGCGGCGCCTCGCCGACAAGACCCAGGTGGTCGGGCCGCGGGAGAGCGACACGCCCAGGACCCGGCTCACCCATTCGCTCGAGGTCGCGCAGATCGGCCGGGGGATGGCGGTCGGCCTGGGCTGCGACCCAGACCTCGTCGACATGGCCGGCCTTGCCCACGACATCGGCCATCCGCCGTACGGCCACAACGGCGAGAAGGCGCTCGACGACTTCGCCGCCGCCTACGGCGGCTTCGAGGGCAACGCCCAAAACCTGCGCATCCTCACTCGTCTGGAGCCAAAAACCCTTGATGCCCAAGGCATCAGCGCTGGCTTGAATCTGACCAGGGCAGCCCTCGACGCGGTGACCAAGTACCCGTGGCTGCGGCGGACGGACCGGCGGAAATTCGGCGCGTACGCCGAGGACGCGGATGTGCTGGCATGGGTACGCGACGGCGCTCCGCGCGAGCGCCCCTGCCTGGAGGCGCAGGTGATGGATTGGGCGGACGACGTCGCCTACTCCGTGCACGACGTTGAGGACGGGGTGATTTCGGGGCGCATCGACCTGCGGGTGCTCGCCGACGACGAGGCCGCCGCTGCCCTGGGCCGGCTCGGCGAGGGGGAGTTCAGCGGCCTGTTCGCCGACGACCTGATGGCCGCCGCCGACCGGCTGTCGCAGCTGCCGGTGGTCACGGCCGTCGGCAAGTACGACGCGACGTTCGCCTCGTCGGCCGCCCTCAAGCGGTTGACCAGCGAACTGGTGGGCAGGTTCGCCTCCGCCGCGATCGCCGAGACCCGACGTGTGGCCGGCGCGCGTCCCCTGCGGCGGTATGCGGCTGATCTGCACGTGCCCGACCTGGTCCGTGCAGAGGTCGCCGTGCTGAAAATTTTGGCGCTGCAGTTCATCATGTCCGACCCTCGCCACCTTCACCTGCAGGCATTGCAGCGCGAACGCGTCCAGGAGATGGCGCAGTGGCTGCTCGCCGGCGCGCCCGCCACCCTCGACCCGCTGTTCGCGCCCGCATTCAACGCCGCCGAGGATGACGGGCAACGCCTGCGGGTCGTCGTCGATCAGGTCGCGTCGTTCACCGAGGGCCGCTTGGAGCGTCTTGAGCGCGCTTAAACTAGGCCGATGGGCGGCCCCCGCATCTCCGATCGCGACATCGCCGCCATCCGCGAACGCAACCGCATCGACGAGGTCGTCGGCGACTATGTCCAACTGCGCCGCGCCGGCGCCGACTCGCTGAAGGGCCTGTGCCCGTTCCACGACGAGAAGTCGCCGTCGTTTCATGTGCGGCCCAACCACGGCCACTTCCACTGTTTCGGGTGCGGCGAGGGCGGTGACGTCTACGCGTTCGTCCAGAAGATCGAGCATGTCAGCTTCGTCGAGGCGGTCGAACAGCTGGCAGATCGGATCGGCTACACGATCACCTACACCGGCGCCGCGTCCAGCGTGCAGCGTGATCGGGGCAGCCGTAGCCGTCTGATCGCCGCGAACGCCGCCGCCCAGCAGTTCTACGCCGAGGCATTGCAATCCGGGGAGGCGGCCCCGGCCCGTCAGTACCTGACGGACCGGAATTTCGACGCCGAGGCGGCGCGGCGGTTCGGCTGCGGCTTCGCGCCCTCGGGCTGGGATTCTCTGACAAAGCATCTGCTGCGCAAGGGGTTCGAGTTCAAGGAGCTCGAGGCGGCCGGGTTGTCGCGGGAGGGGCGGCGCGGGCCGATGGACCGGTTCCACCGCAGGCTGCTGTGGCCGATCAAGGCCAGCAGCGGCGAGGTCATCGGCTTCGGCGCGCGCCGCATCTTCGATGACGATCCGATGGAGGCCAAATACATCAACACCCCCGAGACCGTGCTGTACAAGAAGTCGGCGGTGTTGTTCGGCATCGACGTGGCCAAACGCGACATCGCCAAGGGCCACCAGGCGGTGGTTGTCGAGGGCTACACCGACGTGATGGCGATGCACCTCGCCGGGGTGACCACGGCGGTCGCCTCGTGCGGCACCGCGTTCGGAGACGAACACCTCGGGATGCTGCGTCGACTGATGATGGACGACAGCTTCTTTCGCGGCGAACTGATCTATGTGTTCGACGGCGACGAGGCCGGGCGGGCGGCCGCGCTCAAGGCGTTCGACGGTGAACAGAACCTTGCCGGGCAGTCATTCGTTGCGATTGCCGCGGACGGCATGGACCCGTGCGATCTGCGGCTGAAGTCAGGCGATGCGGCGTTGCGCGACCTGGTGGCCCGGCGCACACCGCTGTTCGAGTTCGCGATCCGCTCGGCGTTGTCGGAGGCTGATCTTGACACCGCGGAGGGGCGCGTGGGCGCGTTGCGCCGCTGCGTGCCGATCGTCGCTCGGATCAAGGATCCGACGCTGCGCGACGAGTACGGTCGCCAGCTCGCAGGCTGGGTCGGCTGGACCGATGTCGCGCAGGTCATCGCTCGGGTGCGCGAAGACGCGCAGCGGGGGGGAGGCACGGTCGGGCGCGGGCCGCGGCGGGCCGTGGCCACCGCGAAGCCGTCGTCGACCCGGCAGGCGTCGCCCCGGGAGCGACCTGATCCGAGAGATCCGACCCTGTGGCCGCAGCGCGAGGCACTGAAGGCCGCGCTGCAGTACCCGGCGCTGGCCGGACCGGTCTTCGACTCGTTGACCG
>JAFAWC010000171.1 GCA_019242135.1 Mycobacteriaceae bacterium
ATACCGTCTCCACCGACTGACTTGCTCCTGCTGCGGGACCACGACTCGTGCGGAACTTCCTGCGGGCGTCCCGAGGGCTCGCCCTCCGGCCCCGACCGGTCCGGGTCGGGCCGTCCGCCGGACGGGGTGCGGTCGCCCGGAATCGGCCGTGAATCGAGGAGCCTTCTCGCCCCCCTCGACGGGATTCGCGACCCTGGCCGTCTGGTGAATTAAGAAATGAAGAAGGGGATTGCTGCAAGGAACAGCCGTCACTAAGCTATGCGTGTGTGTCGTATCAGTCCCGATCCTCCAGCGGCTTGCCGTCGGGATCGTCGGGCCGGGTCGGGGCCCGGCGGCGAGCTTGCCGGGGGCGTCGCGGGCGAGCTTCACCCGGGCGGAGACGGCAGGATCGAGGGTGATCCATACGCAGTCGAAGTGGAGCATGCCAAAGAAGTGCTCCGCCTTCTCCCCACCGCCGGATCCGGGTGCGTCGGAACCCGTTAGGCCACCTTACCCGTGATGCATCTCCCTGGAGGAGATGGCATCATCCAGCTAGCCGATGGAATCGCCATGATTTCTGGCGTCGTCCATTAGCTCACCAGAACCAGAGGCGGGAAGAGATAGCTGGAAGGCAACCCGTTCGGATATTTTGCGACGACGCCCGGCGGCAGTGGCAAAATCGAAGGCGGCTCGTCGCCGGGCTGAGCGTAGTACATCCGGATGATCGGCTCGATGTACGTGCTCTGCGCTTTAAACGGGGTGCCGTCCTGGTTGGGGTTGGTTCCGTAAATCGACTCCAGATACACCGTCGAAGGCGTGGGAATCCAGTTCGTCGCGGGTACCCCGGTCGGCAGATTGGGCGAGAGCCAGATCGTGTAGGAGCCCGCGGGATAACCCGGCTGGGAACCGTCATTGGGCTTCAAGGAACCGTCTTCAAGTTGCGCCAAACCCAGCTGGGAGACCGGCTGAATCACGCCGTAGTCGAGCGGCTGGCTGGGATTGAGTGGTGTCGTCAGTTGAACGATCCCCTGTGGGCCGCCCGAAGGCTGAATCGGCACGTCGTTGGTCGAAAGGGCTTGTTTCCACTGGGTGGAGATCTGGAAGCTGAAATTACCGCCGCTCTGGGTGGGCGTGGAGGCAATGTAATACGGCACGTTCTGGGTCAAACCGTAGTCGCTCGCCCCGGCGCCAAACATGATCGCCGTGCTCATCTGGAGCGGGCCGACCTTTGATGCTTGCACCGTGATCATGTTGGTGGATGGGTCGATCGCGACGACCCGAGTATCGGCGTGCGAATACGCCGTGTTCAACACGCTCGCCTGCGAAATAAATGGCGCGGCCGCTTGCGAGGTGTCGGGCTGATAAAGCGTGATCGACCAGAACCCGATCGGGGAACCGTCGCTGTTTTCGGCGAGCGGCGGGAGGATCCCCGTCACGGGAAGACTGCCGTCGCCCATTTGCGAGGGCAGGAAGGTGAGCGAGTACGTATGGTTTCCATCGAGCGGCGCCAGCGAAGCGTTGTTCGTGAAGGCCGCGGCGTAAAGGGCGTCGACCGGCAGGTTGGGGAACCCTCCGGCGATCACGCCGATCGCGCGAGACTCGTAGCCGCTCGGGTTGTTCGCGTACGTCCCCCAGTCCTTATTGGCGTATGACCAGAAGTTCGTCGCGGACGTCGGCGGGGGGAACTTCGTCAGGATCGCCGCCTGTCCCTCGTCAAACCCCTTTTGCAGGGCGGCAATCTCAGCCGGTCCCCACGATTTCGGGATCGTGAATCCGTTTTGAGTCAGGCCGATCGACCTGAACAGCGCGAGGGTCGACTGCTGCCCCGAAGCCGGCACGAAGTAGAGTCGATTCGCGTCCGCCTGGGGCGCGATGTACGACGGAAGCTTGCTCAGAGGCAGGCCCGACAGTCCGGTCCGGCGTGTCGGCAGCGGGTTCAGCCGGAGCGATTGCCCTAGCTGTTCGAAGAATACCACCGCATTCGTGGGCGAGTTCTGCCACTTCGCGGCCCGGGCAATCTGCTCAGGCGTCGGCGGCATCCGATCGTAGCTCGCGGGCGGGACAGGCTTGTTCCCGTTCGACTGGAATTGCTCCAGCGTGTTCAGCGTGAACTTGGTCCCGAGGTCCTTGAAGACGTTGCTGACCGAATCCTTGCTCGACGCAGGTGCCAGGGTGTCGGCAAAGAGGCGAAGGAGCATCTCGCCTCGATTTGTATCCAGAGCGATGAC
>JAFAWC010000175.1 GCA_019242135.1 Mycobacteriaceae bacterium
ATCCCTCGCAGCCCGCAGGTGCAGGACAGGATTTCGTCGATGTCCCGGGGCGGCAATGCGCCGTCCAGGCCGACGAACGTCAACGCCACCTGTCGGCCGGTCGCGGTGTCGGTCGCTTGCCAAAACTGCAGGTGTCGGGGACCGCCATAAAACATCAGCAGTCGGAGCCGACCACCGGCGACGAGACGCCCGGCAACCGGATGGATCTCGCGATCGCGTCGCAGTGGCGCGGCGTTTTGACGCGCCGTCGGATTCGTTGTGGCTGGCTCGGTGACGGTCATCGCATGGTGGTGGGTTTTCGCAGCGGGAGCTGGACCGATTCGCGGCAAGACGATCCGCGCACAGATCCTGGTCGTGGGGTGGTGTAGCCGCCAAAAACGGTTCTCAAACCGCCAACGAGCCGCGTGACAGTTTTCCGCGCGGCGCAATCCGCGTGGGTAGAACCGCGTCAGTACAGTGACGATTGCGCCATAACGCTGAGCATGATGTAGGCCATCGAGACGAGCAAGTTCAACGCCGCGAGAACGAGTCCGGCGACGAGGAGCCACCGCACGCACCGGCGACGTCCCCGCTCGAACTTCGCACGGCGGTCATCGCGCTCGATCCCGACGGCAATGAGCGCGAATCTGACGGCAGTCAATTCACCGCTCGCGAAGGGAGCCCCGGCGGCCAGCTGCCGGAGCCGCGCGGGCGGAATCGCAACACCGGCCCCGGCGAAAGACCGGCTCATGCGTCGCGCCTGAACGCGACCGAGCATCTGATGTGTCGAATGCACTCGGCGCCGCCGACTCCCCCACTCGTCGACCAACGGATTCGGTGAGGTCCGCACCAATCGAATTCTGCTGCAACGTCAGCCCGTTGTCAGCGAGTTACACATTCGGAGTGTGGGAAAAGCAGCCAACCTACTGCGTGGGCACCGACGATCCGCCGTTCCCCCGATTGGCCGACACGCGATTCATCCGCAACGCTGCCGCATTGCGGGACAGACACCTCGGCAATTCCCGGCAATAGTGGGCTGTGTGCCTCGCCACGCGCGCAGGACACGACCCAAATATCCGCAAAGACAGGAGCATTCATATGACAGCCTTTTATGTTCGCCGCATCGTGCGTTACCTTGCGATGCCGGCCGGGCCCGCGATTCAAACACCGGATACCCCGGCGGCACCGCAGGCCCCGGTGGCACCATCTGCAACGGCAGCACCAGCGGCCCGACCACCGTAAATCTCGTGGCGCGGCTCGCACCCGCGTAGACGCAGCGGTCCGTATTCTCCCGGGTTCGGGGACCGCTGCGTCACATCCCGATCGTGGCGCTCAACCCGCCGTCGACGACGATGGTCGTCCCGTTGATGTACTGGGCTTCGTCTGAGGCGAGGAACACCGCGGTGTGGGCGGCATCCCAGGCGTCGCCGATCCGGCCGCGGGGCGCACTGTCGTCGAGATGTCGCCAGAGTTGCTCCGGGTTATCACTGACGGTGTTGACCCACGTCTGTAACGCCGGCGTCCGAACCACGCCCAGGACGATCACGTTGGCACGGATGCCTTTCCGGGCATACTGCAGCGCCACGGTCTGCGTGAACTGCACAATCGCGGCCTTGCTCGACGCGTAGGAAATCGACGGCGCGCCGACCCAACGGATTGCGGCGAGCGAACTCATGTTGACGATCACACCCGCGCCTTGGCGTTCCATTACCGGCAAGATGTACTTGCAGGTCAGAAACTGCGACGTGAGGTTGATCCTCAGCACCTCGTCCCAACTGGCCTCCGTGGTTTCCACCGGGCCGCCGACCCGGTCGATGCCGACGTTGTTGTGCAAGATGTCGATACGGCCGAATCTTTCGACGCAGCGCACGACCATGTTCTGGATTTCCCCGGCGACGGTGACGTCGGCACACCAGGCCTCGGCCTCGCCACCCTCCTCGGTGATCAGCTTCGCGGTTTCCTCGGCACGGCCACTGCGATCGACGCAGAGGACCTTGGCTCCCTCGCGGGCGAACTGCACCGCGGTTGCCTTTCCGTTACCGAAACCGTGCCCCACGTTGGACGCGCCGGTGACGATCGCAACCTTGTCGCGAAGTCGGTCAGCCAAATGTCGCACCTTCCTTCCCAAAGAATCGGTCGTCGCGAACCATCACGGTACGTCCGGATCGCGCGTCGGTCCGGCCAACGATGACCGTGCGGAATGAACCAATGAGCAATGCGAATCGTCGTTCAGGGCGGCGGCGACCCGGCCGCTGCACCGAAGCTTGAAATCCAGCACATTCAAGGAGCACCACGATGCGAATGAAAACACCTTATATCACAGTACTTTTCGCCGCAGGAGCCGCTGCGGCAGCAATCGCCTCCTCGCCAATGGGCACGGCTGACTCCACTACCGTTCAACCGTCCTGCATCTCCCTGGGAGCGTCGCAAACCCAGTGCCAGACGCCCGGCAACGTCCAGATCGACGACAACCCGGCTTATCTTCAGGGCGCCTCGCCATATCCGTACTGGCAGAATGACTCCTCTCAACACGACCGTTTCCGCAACCGCGGCATGGCCTGATGCCCGCACCATGTGAGCTGCCCGGCCGCAATCTGACATGCCCGGCTCTGCAGCCGGCCGCTTTGCGGCGACCGTAGGCATCGTCACGCGTTGAACCAATGCTGACTATCGGCGCGTTATGTGGATAGGGTCGAGGAAAAGGATCGCGATGCGATGACCGACAGGCCGCCCGCCACTGACGCGCAGGCAGAGTTGCTGCGTGCCGTGCATGATGCACACGGCCAAGCACTGATGCGCTATGCGATGCGCCTGACGAGCGGAGACCGGCAGTTTGCGGAGGACGTGGTACAGGAGGCGCTGCTACGGCTGTGGAAAAAGCCCGAAATCCTGGAGCAGCCGGGAGATTCGGCGCGGGCCTGGTTGTTCACGGTGCTGCGTAATCTCGTCATCGACGATCGGCGAAGTGCGCGTTATTCGCGGGAATTCAGTACCGACAGCCTGCCGGAGGGCCACTCCGCGGACTCCATCGGTCCAGCGTTCGACAGGTGGATACTGTCCGACGCGTTGATTTCGCTCAGCAGGGAGCATCGCACTGTCGTCGTTCGCACGTATTACCTTGGGCAGAGTGTTGCAGAGATTGCGCGACAGGAGCAGATCGCGGAAGGCACCGTCAAATCCCGGTGTCATTACGCACTCCGTGCACTGCGAATCGCGCTGCAGGAAAGGGGTGTTGTCCGATGACCAAGGGCGACGACCTCGCTGCCTGGGACGCCGCATATGTGCTCGGCGCGCTCAGTTCCGAAGAGCGCCTCGCATACGAAGACTATCTCGCGGCCGATCCGGCACGCGCGGCATCGTTGAACGAACTCGCCGGGCTGCCGGGCATCCTCAACGCTCTCAGTCCGGTTGAAGCGCTGGCGCTGCTCGACGCGCCGTCCGATGATGACCGCGGCGCCGCGGGCCCGCCGGATCTGATGCCGTCGCTTGCTCGCGCGGCACAGCGGCGCCAGCAGCGCACTCGCAGGACGGTCATGGCCCTCGTCGCAGCGACCGCGGCCGCGTTCTTGGCCATCGGCGGAATTGTGAGCTCCACGGTCTTTAAGGCGCCGGCGCCGTCATCGTCGACCGCCGCGCCCAGGCTTGAGGCCATGAGACCGACCGATGTCGGCGGCCTCACCGCACAATTGGCGGTCACGCAGAAGCCGTGGGGCACCCGCTTCGACTGGCAGTGCCAGTACACGAACGCGTGGTCGAAGGGCGTCGCCAGCTACGACCTCGTCGTCACGACCGACGACGGGCGTCAGACCACCGTCGCGTCCTGGGGTCCGGGTGGGACCGCACAGCTCGACGAAGCCACCGGCCTGGCGGCAGCGACGACCATCCCGACATCGCGGATTCAGACCGTCGATATCCGCGTCGCCGGCGCCACCGCTCCTCTGG
>JAFAWC010000301.1 GCA_019242135.1 Mycobacteriaceae bacterium
TCGGTCTCGCCGGTTACATTGCTCTCATGAGCGACAGCAGCGGCACCCCTCGCTCCTCAGAGGCGGGGCTCACCCAGCGGCAACGCACCATTTTGGACGTGATCCGGACGTCGGTCACCACGCGCGGCTATCCGCCGAGCATTCGCGAGATCGGTGACGCCGTGGGCCTCACCTCCACCTCGTCGGTGGCTCATCAGCTGCGCACGCTGGAACGCAAGGGCTTCCTGCGCCGCGACCCGAACCGGCCGCGCGCCGTCGACGTGCGCGGCGCCGACGAATCATCGACCGTCACCACCGATGTTGCCGGATCCGACGCGCTGCCCGAGCCGATGTTCGTGCCGGTGCTCGGACGCATCGCCGCCGGCGGACCGATCCTCGCCGAGGAGGCGGTCGAAGACGTTTTCCCGCTCCCCCGCGAGCTCGTCGGCGAAGGGTCGCTGTTCTTGCTCAAGGTTGTCGGCGAGTCGATGGTCGACGCCGCGATTTGCGACGGCGACTGGGTGGTGGTGCGGCAACAGAACACCGCCGACAACGGCGACATCGTCGCGGCCATGATCGACGGGGAGGCCACGGTCAAGACGTTCAAGCGCACGGGTAATCAGGTGTGGCTGATGCCGCACAATCCGGCGTTCGACCCGATCCCGGGCAACGAAGCCGCGATTCTCGGCAAAGTCGTGACGGTGATCCGCAAGATCTGACGGCGCCCCTAGCCGCCCGCCGAAACGGTATTCCACGCGGCCCTTACTCGAAAAAGTCCGCGGCAGTTACCGCTTGGAGCGCCGCGCCGCCGCGAAGGGTCAGCGACGAAGCAAGCGCAGCGCGGTGCTGGTTGCACGCAGATAACGCCCGTCGGGATGCAGCGCGTGTTCGCGCGCGGCCGCCTCGCACAGCTTGATCGCGTGCTCGTCCCCGATGTCGAGAGCTTGGGCGGCCAGCGTGGTGAAATCCGCCCCCGTATCGGCTTCGGAAGACGTCGCGCTGACCGAGCGCCGCCCCCCGAACGCGGCGAAGATCTGGCGATTGACGTGGCCGATCGTGTGCAACGAAATCGCGTGCAGCCCCGCGGGAAGTTCGGACAAGGCCAGCCGCATCGCGGCGGGCGCAGTGATGGTGTGGATCAGCGGGACGGGCTGCGACGGCGCCGTCGCGGCATAGTGGCCGGCGTATTCGGCGGTCAGCTCGCTTAGCGCACGGCCCACGTCCGTGCTGGTCACGTCGTCGACCGGCCTGTTCGCCTCGGCGGTGGTCGCACTGTAACCCGTTGCCCAGAAAGCCAACCCGCGGGCCAGCTCATCGATCTGCAGGTCGCTCGGCCGCTCCACGGCACCCAGACTTCGCACGGCGTGCGCCGTGCGGATCAATCCGTGGGTCAACGATGCAGCACAGCCGGGAAGCAGCCGGGGCCACCATGTTTCAAGCACACCCCGCCACGCGTTGTCCGACAGTTCTCGGCGGAAGAGCTCGATCCAGTCGCCGCCCCGTCGGCGGTCTCCGAGCGCTTGCCGCCAACCCTTGTCGTCGTTGATCGACTGCCACGGTGTCGGCAGCGGGGGGTAGCTGCGGTGCCGGATGTTGTCGTCCACCCAGCCGTCGACCTCGTCACAGTAGCCCAGTCTGGCGAGCGCCTCCGCGGCCATCGGTCCGTGGTTGGCGAAGAACCGGTCGAGGTAGAAACCCGTGGTCTGAAGCCGGTCGAGGGCGCCGTTGACGGCCTCGGCGTACGTCGTGGAACCGCTCATCCACCCAATCTAGAATCTCAACGTTTGTTGAGGTCAAGGCATGCCGGCCGGCCTGCCGAAGTCCGTTGCGGAAGGAGCAACCGGCTCAGACGCCCAGCCCGCGCCCGATAATCTCCTTCATGATCTCCGTGGTGCCGCCGTAGATCGTCTGCACCCGGGAGTCCAGGAACGCGCGGGCGATTCCGTACTCGCGCATGTAGCCGTAGCCGCCGTGCAGCTGCAGGCACCGGTCCACCAGCCGGACCTGCGCCTCGGTGGAATACCACTTCGCCATCGCGGCCTGCTCCGCGGTCAGCTTCTCGTCGAGGTGCAGCCGGATGAACTCGTCGACCATGATCCGCACCACAGTGGCCTCGGTCGCCAGTTCGGCGAGCAGGAACCGGCTGTTCTGGAAACTGCCAATCGGCCTGCCGAACGCCTTGCGCTCCTTGGTGTATTGCAGCGTCGCCTCGAGCACCGCCTCCATCGCCGCGGCCGCCATGATCGCGATCGACAGCCGCTCCTGAGGCAGGTTCTGCATCAGGTACACAAAGCCCATGCCCTCGTCGCCGAGCAGGTTCTCGGCAGGGATCCGGACGTTGTCGAAGGACAGCTCGGCCGTGTCCTGCGCGTCCAGCCCGATCTTGTCCAGCTTGCGGCCGCGTTCGAACCCCGTCATTCCGCGCTCGACCACGAGCAGCGAGAATCCTTGCGCCCCTTTGCCGGGGTCGGTCTGCGCGACGACGATGACCAGATCGGAGTTGATGCCGTTGGTGATGAAGGTCTTCGCCCCGTTGAGCACCCACTCGTCGCCGTCTTTGACCGCCCGGGTCTTGATGCCCTGCAGATCGCTGCCGGTACCGGGCTCACTCATCGCGATCGCGGTGATCAGCTCGCCGCTGCAGAAGCCGGGAAACCAGCGCTGCTTCTGTTCCTCGGTGGCGAGCCGCAGCAGATAGGGCGCCACCACGTCGTTGTGCAGCCCGAAGCCGATGCCGCTGTAATGGCCGGCCGTGACCTCCTCGGTGATGATGGTGTTGTAGCGGAAGTCGGGGTTGCCGCCCCCGCCGTATTCCTCGGGCACGGCGATGCCCAGGAATCCCTGTTTGCCGGCTTCGAGCCACACGTTGCGGTCGACGATTTTGTCGCGTTCCCATTGCTCGTGGTGCGGCGCGACGTGCCGATCCAGGAAGGACCGAAACGATTCGCGGAACAGCTCGTGCTCGGGGTCGAACAGCGTGCGCTCGTACTTGACGGCACTACCCATGGCGGACCTCCGGTATCGGGAACTTGTCGCCAAAGATATACCAACCGAGTGGTTGGTTTGTCATCGCCCGCCCGGCGTCTACAGTCAGCGTCGTGGCCGAAACCATCCGCGTTGAGGAGCGCGGCCGGGTTTTCGAGTTCTCATTCAACGACCTGCTCCGTTACGCCGGGCCGTATTCGCCGGCCGGGGTGGCCAACGCGTTCAAGGTCCTCCAGCGCGCGTTCGCGGAGCTCTCGCCGGACGCGCCGCCGCCGCGACGATCTGTCGTCGTCCGCACCGCGTTCCGCGGGCCCGGCGCCCGAGACGGCGTGGAGGCGGTGACACGCGCGGTCACCGACGGTCGCTTCACCGTCGATCCGGCGCTGGCCCGCCCCGACCTCGGCCGGCTGCGGGAAAGCTTCGTGTTCGAGGTCAGGATCGCCGACAAGTCCGTGCTCTTGTGGCTGCGCGACGGCTTCGTCAGTGACGAGTTCATCGACCTTGCGCAACAGCCCGGGCGCACCGATGCGGACGAGTCACGACTTGACGAGCTCAAAGCGCAACTGGCGCAGAAAATTATGGCTGCCGATGCCGCAGACGTCTACGAGATCGGGCAGGACTCCGGGTAAAGATCGCCCAGAAACGCTGGCCTGCAAGATATCCCGAGAGACTACGTCGAGGCGAATTCACGCAGGCTGGCCGCGAGCGCGACGGGTACGCGTGCGCGGATCCGCGTGCCGTCGGCGTTGTGGTGTGACTCCTGGACTCGTCCGTCGGCGTGCACCCGCGCCACCAGATCGCCGCGGTGATACGGGATCACCACGTCGATGGCCGTCTCAGCGGGTGCGGCCAGTTCGGCCATCCGCCGCCGCAGCGCGTCTAACCCGTCACCGGTGCGCGCCGAGACGAACACCGCACCCGGCAGCGCACGCCGCAGCTTGGCCATCGCCAGATCACTTGTGGCGTCGGTCTTGTTGACCACCAGCAACTCAGGTGCCGGCCTTTCGTCATGGTCGCCATTCGCCGCGCCGACGGACTGCGTGACGACGTCGCGAATCACCTGGCGCACGGCGTCGATCTGTGCCAGCGGGTTGACGTCGGAGCCGTCCACCACATGCACCAGCAGGTCGGCGTCGACGACCTCTTCCAGCGTCGAGCGGAACGCCTCGACGAGCTGGGTGGGCAGATGCCGCACAAATCCGACCGTGTCGGTGAGGACGAAAGCGCGCCCGTCGTCGAAATGCCCCCGGCGCGTCGTCGGTTCCAAGGTGGCGAACAATGCGTCTTGCACCAGCACCCCGGCGCCGGTCAGCGCGTTGAGCAGACTCGACTTGCCCGCGTTGGTGTACCCGACGATCGCAATCGACGGGACTTCGCTGTGCAGCCTGCGATCACGCTGGGTGTCGCGCGCCTGTTTCATGGCCTTGATGTCGCGGCGCAGCCTGGCCATCCGCTCGCGGATGCGCCGGCGGTCCGTCTCGATCTTGGTCTCACCGGGACCGCGCAACCCGACGCCGCCGGTGCTTCCGCCCGCTCGGCCGCCGGCCTGACGCGACATCGACTCACCCCAGCCGCGCAGCCGCGGCAGCATGTACTCCATCTGGGCCAGCGAGACCTGCGCCTTGCCTTCCCGGGTGTGGGCGTGCTGGGCGAAGATGTCGAGGATCAGCGCGGTGCGGTCGATGACCTTGACCTTCACCGCTTTCTCGAGCGCGGTCAGCTGAGCGGGACTCAACTCACCGTCGCAGATCACGGTGTCGGCTCCGGTGGCCACCACGACCTCGCGCAGCTCGCGGGCCTTGCCCGAGCCGATGTAGGTTGACGCATCGGGCTTGTCGCGACGCTGAATCAGGCCCTCCAGGACCTGCGAGCCGGCGGTCTCGGCCAGCGCCGCCAACTCCGCGAGGCTGGCCTGTGCGTCCGCGGCGCTGCCCTCGGTCCACACGCCGACCAGCACCACACGTTCGAGCCGCAGCTGTCGGTACTCGACCTCGGAGATATCGGCGAGCTCGGTCGACAGGCCGGACACGCGTCGCAGCGCGGAACGATCTTCGAGAGCCAGCTCGCCGGAACTGGGCACGCCCTGGAAGGTAACGTCGGGAAATTCGGTCATAGGCAATCACAGATGGTGCACGCCGAAACGGCCTCGCGCATCTGAATTAACGCTGCTGAGCCCGCCACCATTCCTCCGATATCTCGCCGCGCGCCACCAGGACCGACGGGCCGCGCAGATAACTGGTCGCGGCGGTGATGGCGACGTGCACTTCCCCGCCGGGAACCCGCACGGTCATCGCGCCCGTCGACGCACCGTCATGGGCTAGCGCCGCTACCGCCGCAGCGACGGTTCCCGTTCCGCACGAACGTGTTTCGCCCACTCCTCGCTCGTGTACCCGCATGGACACCGCGCCGTCGATCGGCGTGGTCAGCACTTCGACGTTGACGCCGTGTGGAAACTGATCACGGTCGAACGACACCGGTGCGGCGATGTCGAGGGCGGCGAGCGCATCGGTGGTCAGCTCGGCGTCCACACATGCCAGGTGCGGATTGCCGACGTCGACGGCGAGCCCGCAGAGAACCCGGCCGCCGACGACGGCTTGGCCCGTGCCCAGCTGATTCGTCTTACCCATCTCGACGGTGACGTCGGCGAATGTGGCATCGGCGCGGTGCACGTGCACCGGACGCGGTCCCGCCAGCGATCCCACGGTGAACTCGTTGCGCGTCTCCAGCCCGCTGACGCGCAGGTAATGGGCGAATACCCGCACGCCGTTGCCGCACATTTCCGCGATCGAGCCGTCCGCGTTGCGGTAATCCAGGTACCAGTCATCGGCGCTCAGCCCCTCGGGCAGCCGGTCGAGCACGCCGGCGGCCACGGCCGCATCGGCGGTGGTCACCCGAAGCACACCGTCGGCGCCGAGGCCGCGGCGGCGGTCGCACAGTGCCGCGACGGTCTTGCGGGTCAGCGGCAGCTTCGCTTCGGTGTCGGCCAGCACCACAAAATCGTTCTCGGTGCCGTGTCCCTTGGCGAAGATCACCTGATCAGGATACGTGCCGCCACACCCGGATCGCGGCTTCGGCGGCGCCGGCCTGCGCGCCGTCCAACCAGCGAATCCGATGATCCCGGCGAAACCACGAACGTTGGCGGCGCACGTAGCGTCGGGTCGCGGTGAATGTCTGCGTTCGCGCGCGGCTCAGGGCCTCAGGGTCGGGATCGTCGAGCGCGGCGATAACCTGCGCGTAGCCCAGCGCGAGCGACGCCGTCACACCGTCCCGCAGGCCCCGCTCAAGCAGGCCCGCCACCTCCTCGACGAGACCGGCATCAAACATTTGCTCAGCTCGTTGCGCCAGTCGCGCGTCGAGCCGGTCGGTCTGCCAGTCCAGCCCGACGATCGCGGTGTCCCATCGTGGGGCACCGATGGACGGCGCGGACGCCGCGAAGGGGCGTCCGGTCAACTCCACCACCTCCAGCGCACGCACGATCCGTCGCCCGTCGGAGGGCCGAATCGATGCGGCGGCGGCCGCGTCGACCTGGGCCAGCTCGCGATGCAACTGTCCGACGCCGACCTGGTCCAGCCGGTGCTCCCACCGGGCGCGGACGACGGGGTCCGTGGCGGGAAACGCCCAATCGTCGAGCAGGGATTGGATGTAGAGCATGGAGCCGCCGACGATGACCGGCACGACGCCGCGCGCGATGATGCCCTCAATGTCAGCGGCGGCGCCGCGCTGATAGCTGGCGACGGTGGCGGTCTCGGTGACCTCCAGAATGTCCAGCTGATGGTGGGCGATGCCGCGACGCTGTGCGACGGGCACCTTCGCCGTCCCGATGTCCATACCGCGGTAGAGCTGCATCGCATCGGCATTGACGATCTCCCCGCCGAGCGCATCGGCCAGCGAAAGCGCCAGCTGCGACTTGCCGGTGCCCGTGGGCCCGACGATCGCGAGCGGCCGGGTCATGGCTGCCATAAGCCCACGAAATACCCCACCCCGAACGGCGCCCGCCGGTAGAGCTCCTTCACCGACCGCGGCGCCGCGCCGGCCAGCCCGGCCAGCACCTGCCACGCGACCCGGCCGGTGACCGAGGGGGGCAGGTCGGCCAGCGCCGCGACGTCTCCGGCGGCCAGCGCATCGTCGAGCGCGGACTGCACCGCGACGGAGCCGGGGTCGTGTCCCCCGGGCGCGCCGGGCGTCAGAGTGTTGGCACCGTCGGCCACGACCAGCACACCGATCGCGGTGTCGGAGTCATCGAGAACCGACCGCAGCTGCGCACCGCGCTGAATCGCGTCATCGGCGCTGTGCTGACTTGCGAAAACCCGCACCTCCGCGCTCGCGGTGGTCTGAACTGCGCCACGCACCCACGCGGTGATCAATGCGCTCAACGGCAAGTCACCCGCCGCGTCGGCGCCCGGCGACAGGCCGACCGCGAGATCCACGCCGTAGCCGGCGAAGGTCCCCGCGGCG
>JAFAWC010000378.1 GCA_019242135.1 Mycobacteriaceae bacterium
TGGATGATCGACAAGCTCGTCCCGAACACCCGCATCATGCTCTCCGGCGAGGTTGACTACTTCAAGGGCGCCCTGCAACTGACTCATCCCGCGTTCCTCGTGCTGGAATCGCCCAGCGGCAAGGAGATTGGTACCAAGTCGTTGAAGACCATCGCCGCGACGTCGGGCGCGACAGGCGACGAACTGCTGGCGGTCTTCGAGCGGGAGTTCTTTCCGATCTATCCGGCCAGCGCGAAGGTGCAGAGTTGGGACATCTACGCGTGCGTGCGGCAGGTTCTCGACGTGCTCGACCCTGTTGCCGATCCGCTACCGGAACTCATTGTGCAGCAACGCAGCTTAATCTCAGAAGACTCGGCGCTGCGTGCCATTCACTTGGCGGAGAATGCGCTCGAGCGGGACCGGGCCAGAGCGCGCCTGACGTTCGACGAGGCGGTCGGGCTGCAATGGGCGCTGGTGACCCGGCGACACGGCGAACTGGGCGAATCCGGCCCGCCCGCACCACGTCATGACAACGGACTGGTGGCCGCGCTGCTGCGCCAACTGCCGTTTGACTTGACGGACGGCCAGCGCGACGTGCTCGACGTGCTGTCCACCGAACTGGCCGGCAGCCGGCCGATGAATCGGATGTTGCAGGGCGAGGTGGGATCCGGCAAGACGATCGTGTCGGTGCTGGCGATGCTGCAGATGGTGGATGCGGGCTACCAGTGTGCGATGTTGGCGCCGACGGAAGTGCTTGCCGCACAGCACGCCCGGTCGGTCCGCAATATTCTGGGCCACCTCGCCACGGCCGGCCAACTCGGTGCAGCAGACGGCGCGACCCGGGTGGCGCTGTTGACCGGATCGATGACCCCTCAACAGAAGCGTCAGGTGCGCGACGAGGCGGCGTCCGGAGACGCCGGCATCGTCATCGGCACCCACGCGCTACTGCAGGAGGCCGTGGAATTCTCCCGGCTTGGCATGGTCGTCGTCGACGAGCAGCACCGCTTCGGAGTGGAGCAACGGGATCGGTTGCGCGCCAAAGCTCCTGACGGGCTGACACCTCATCTTCTGGTCATGACCGCTACCCCGATTCCACGCACCGTCGCGCTCACCGTCTACGGCGATCTGGAGACCTCCACGCTGCGCGAGTTGCCTCGCGGACGCCAGCCCATTACCACCAACACGATCTTCGTCAGGGAAAAGCCGACGTGGCTCGACCGGGCCTGGCAACGCATCAACGAAGAGGTCGGGTCCGGACGCCAGGCCTACGTGGTGGCCTCGCGCATCGACGAGAACGACACCACCGGCTCCGACGCGGGCGGTCCACCCGCCGCCACCGCTGCGGAGCTCTACGACCGGCTGCGATGCGGACCGCTGTCGGGGACGCGGGTGGGTTTGATGCACGGGCGGCTGCCGCCCGATGAAAAGGATGCCGTCATGGCCGCCTTCCGTGGCGGCCAGATCGACGTGCTGGTGTGCACCACCGTCATTGAGGTCGGTGTGGACGTGCCGAACGCGACGGTGATGGTCGTGATGGACGCCGACCGGTTCGGCATCAGCCAACTGCATCAGCTGCGCGGCCGTATCGGACGCGGTGAACACCGCAGCCTGTGTCTGCTCGCGACGCGGCTACCCGAGGGGTCGAAAGCCGGCGCCAGGCTCAAGGCCGTTGCCGGCACGCTGGACGGGTTCACGCTCGCCGAGCTGGATCTGCAGGAGCGCCGCGAGGGAGATGTGCTGGGGCTCAGTCAATCCGGCCGGCCCATCACGTTGAGGTTGCTTTCCCTGTCGGAGCATCGAGAGGTCATCGAGGCGGCCCGCGAGTTCTGCGAGTACGCCTTCGATGACATTTCGAGGCGGGCCGGAATGGCGATACTGGCAGCCCCGTTCACCGAGACCGATCGGGTCGAATACCTGGACAAGTCGTGAGGCGAGCGCCCGATCGGCTGAGCGGCTACGGCCCGGTGTAGGTCGCCGGGTCCGGCCGGAACCGGGTCCCGTTGTCGAGGCCGCTGATCGAGGACATCTCGTCGTCGGTGAGCTCGAAATCGAACACGTCGATGTTCTCTGCGATCCGCGCGGCGTTGCCCGAGCGCGGGATCACAATGTTGCCGAGCTGAAGACTCCAGCGGATCGCCACCTGTGCCGGCGACTTGTCATGCGCCGAAGCGATCGCCGTCAGCGCCGGGTTGTCCAGCGCGTTGCCGACGCCGAGCGGGCTGTACGCCTCGGTGATGATGCCCCGGTCGGCGTGCACCGCCCGCAGTTCGGCCTGGTTGAGCAGCGGGTGCAGCTCGATCTGGTTCACAGCCGGATTGGTGTAGGTGAGGTCGGAGATCGTCGACAGGTGGTCCTCGAGGAAGTTGCAGAACCCGATCGAGTGAATCTTGCCTTCCTGCTGCAGGATCTGCATCGCCCCGTATGTGTCGACATATTTGCCGAGTTGTGCTGCCGGCCAATGGATCATGTACATGTCCACGTAGTCGAGGCCGAGCCGTTGCAAGCTGGCCGCGAGCGCTTCCTTGGTGGACGTGAAGCCCTGGTCTGCCGTCGCCACCTTGGTGGTCACGAACAGCTCCTCGCGCGCAACGCCCGACGTGGCGATCGCGCGGCCGACCGCCACCTCATTGCGGTACGCCGACGCGGTGTCGATCAGCCGGTAGCCGCTCTCAAGCGCCGCGGTGACCGCGCGTTCAGTGTCCGCGTCGGACAGTTCCGCGACGCCGAGACCGAGCACCGGGATGACGTTGTCGTCATTGAGCGTGATGGTGGGCGCGGGCTTAGCCGGGCTCGAGGATTCTGTCGGCGTCATCTCAACTTCCCGTGAAATTGAAGGTGCGTGGGTCAGGGCCCAGCCGCGTGCCGTTGTCCAGCGACGAGATCGACGTGACGTCGCCTTCGCTCAA
>JAFAWC010000413.1 GCA_019242135.1 Mycobacteriaceae bacterium
CCGTTACGGGTGACGGTCAGTTGGTGGGTGGCGTCGTCGGCCGTGGCCACCAGTGTGTCTCCCGTGTGGAAGCTGGACACCGTGCCGCCGGCATCGACGGTCACCGCGGTGTGGGCGGGCCAGAAGCTCAGCGGGCGCCAGCGCAGCTGCGTGGGGGTCATCCAGTAGAACTTGCCGGCAACGGGCGGGACCGACGAGACATGGACGGCGCTTATGGCCGCGCCGGCGTCCTCGACGGTGCCGGGGAAGTTGATGATGATCGGCTGGGCCACACCCACGGTCGAGCCGTTGGCGGGGACGAAACTCGGCCTCCCGAATGGCGCCGTGCCGGTGAACGGTGTCGGGTCCTGCCCCGCAGCGGTTCCCGCGGCGACCGGTGCCGCCAGCGGATCGGGCGCAGGCGAGTCCGCGGGTGGCGCGACAACACCTGGATCGCCGGGAGCCGGAGCCGGATCCGGATCCGCCGGCGCGGGACCTGCACTCAGCACCAGCACCCAGCCCAATATCGGCACCACTCCGGCTGCCTTCAGCGCCGCCAAGAGGCTTTCCCTCGTCCAGCCCGACATCAGATCCTCCAGTCACTTTTTGCAAACAGTGTCGCATAACGCCCAGGCGAGCCATCTGTTCCGCCGCCACGCCCTGCCGACAGCTCCGGGCGCGTGGCCGGTGCCGATGTATAGCCGCACCGCGACCGTGCTGGTATGCGCAAGATGGTGTCGTGCAAGCGATATGCGCCGTTGCGGAAATCAGTTCCGCAGCGGAATTCGACTGGCCATACCGCGGTTCATCACCGGAACACCGGCGAAACGAAGCGCTGCAAGACCTGCCGTTCCGTGCGGCGGTCGCCGGCTGGCCAATAGGCCAGTGATATCACCACACGGACGATCCATTGTGCCGCCTCCGCGTCGTCGCTGATCCCGGTGAGATCGGCGGCGACTTGGGCGAGGACCGACGATGCGTGCAGGTTGCCCAGATCCGGTGCAGTACTCGAGCTGAGCATGATGCGGCGCATCGGGTCGGTCCTGATCTGTTCGAGCGCCACGGTGATCGCTGTCACGAGGCGCTCGGAGCCGCTCAGGCCATCAACGGCGCCTCGAACCGTATCGATGATGCGAGCTGCGACGCGCATCACGACGGCGTCGCGTATCTGGGCTTTCCCCCCGGCGTAACGGTAGATCGTGGCGCGGGAACAGTGGACGCGGGCGGCGAGGGTGTCGATCTCGAGGGCATCCAGCCCTTCTCGCACAATGAGATCGGTGGCAGCGGCGTAGATGCGCTCCGCGGCAACCGTGCGGCGATCACCGCCGACAACCCAATCGTCGCGAACCATCGATGCACCCCTCGCGTCGGAGCAGATCAATCTTCTCAGATTTGAGACAAAATCGATCGGCGTATCACCATTCGCCTAGATCGCGCGGTACCCCGGAGACGCTGACCGCCCACTGCGCCCGTCGGCGGTTTCAACTTCGTCGCGAAACGTTGACGCCCCGTGTCGTCGCAGATCAGGTTGGACAGATGAGTGCGGTTGATCATCACCTCGGCATCGAGCTTTTCGCCGATCGCTGCATTCAAGACCCCTACCCCCTCTATGAGCGCATGCTCGCGGTCGGGCCGGTGCACCAGATCGGCGGCTCCGGCTTCTTTGCCGTGTGCAGTTGGGACGCGGTGAGCGACGCCATTGCGCGTCCGGAGGATTTCTCCTCGAACCTCACCGCAACGATGATGTGTCGGCCCGACGGCACGGTGGCCGCCTTCGAGATGGCGGAACTCGGTGGACCGACCCAGGCGCTGGCCACAGCGGACGACCCCGCGCACGCCGTCCACCGGAAGGCGTTGATCCCACAACTGGCCGCCAAGCGCATCCACGCATTCGAGCCGTTCATCGCGGCGACCGCGGATCACTTGTGGGATACCGCTTCTGACGCCGGGCGCATCGAATGGATGAGCGCGATGGCGAATCGGCTGCCGATGATGATCGTCGGCCGGATCATCGGCGTTCCCGACGAGGACATCGACAAGCTCGTCCGATGGGGATACGCCGCAACTCAGGTGGTGGAGGGACTCGTTAACGAGGAACAGCTCACCGCCGCAGGCATCGCGGTGATGGAACTCGGCGGCTACATCAGCGCCCAGTTCCAGCAGGCCGCGGCCGACCCGCAGGACAACCTGCTGGGCGACCTGGCGACGGCCTGCGCCGCAGACGAACTGGACGAAGTCACGGCGCAGGTGATGATGATCACGCTTTTCAGCGCAGGCGGCGAGTCCACTGCATCGTTGATCGGTTCTGCCGCTTGGGTTCTGGCGACCCGTCCGGAGATCCAGCAGCAGGTGCGCGACCAACCTGTACTGCTCAGCGCATTCCTTGAAGAGGTGCTGCGCTACGAACCGCCATTTCGTGGCCACTACCGCCACGTGGTCAGCGACACCACACTGTGCGGTGTGGACCTGCCATCGGGTTCGCGCCTGCTGTTGTTGTGGGGAGCGGCCAACCGGGACCCGTCGCACTTCACTGAGCCGAACGCGTTCCGATTGGACCGCTCCGGCGGTAAAGACCACATCACCTTCGGCAAGGGCGCCCACTTCTGCGTCGGAGCGGCGCTAGCCCGGTTGGAGGCCCAGATCGTGATCGGCCAATTGCTCGAGCGCACCCCGAAGATCGAAGCCGTGGAGACGGGTCGGTGGCTGCCGAGCCTGCTTGTGCGACGCCTCGAACGCCTAGCACTGGCGTTGAGCCCAACGCAATGACGTCTCCCCGGTGAGCTCCGCGGTCGAGGAGCGCCCAGGCCTGCTCGGAGGCTCTTTCGTCTGCTCGCCGAAAGGAGCACCATTGAGGCAGGTCTTGCATCATGGACCGGTCTTTGACTTGCACCAGGGGGTGCAACGTGAATATCCAGAAAATTATCGCCGCAGCTGCCATCACCGGCGCGTTTAGCATCGCTGCGTTCGGGTTCGGCACAGCGGGAGTGGCG
>JAFAWC010000422.1 GCA_019242135.1 Mycobacteriaceae bacterium
CACTGATCCCCGGAGCCATCGAGGAGGTGCTGCGCTATCAGGCCCCGTCACCCGTACAGGCACGCTATGTCGCACACGACGTCCGGTGCTGTGGCGAGAAGATCGCCGAAGGCTCGGTCATGTTGCTGCTCAACGGCTCAGCCAATCGCGACGAGCGACACTTCCCCGACGGGGAACGATTCGACATCCACCGCAGGGGCCCACATCTGAGTTTCGGGCAGGGCTTGCACTTCTGCCTGGGCTCCGCGCTGGCACGCATGCAGGCGCAGGTGGCATTACAAGAGGTGCTCAAGCGCTGGCCGGACTGGACGGTCGACTACGCCAACGCCGCGATGGCGCACACCACCAGTGTGCGCGGCTGGGCGAAACTGCCCGTCACGACCAGTTAACCGGCGGGTGCGGCCGCGCCGCGCAAGAGTGTGTCGCGGACGTGGACCAGGGAGGCAACCATGCCGATATCGCGGAGGATGTTTTCGGGCAACCACTGCAGACCGATGACACAGCGCGCCAGCATCTGCAGGGGCGCGTCGTCGATGCAGACCGCTGCTGACCGAATTCCCTGGGAAAGAAGACGTTCGGTTTGTCTGAGACGAACAGGAAATTCGACACTCGGGTTCGGAGCGTCGGGTGGGATCTGGCGCATCCACGCGAGCTGGATGCGGAACTCGTCGCCGAACCGGTCCAGCGCATTGATGTTGACCCAGCTCAGCGCATCGAGCTTTTCGACGGGCGATGAGTCCGATCGAAGCACCGCACTGGAACCTTCTTCTGTCTTTCGGCCGAAGGTTCCCATGATCGAGGCAAGCAGGTCCTCCTTGGATCCGATCAAACGGAACACGGTGCCGTGTCCGATCCCCGCCGCGGCGGCGATATCCCGCACCGTGGTGCCTTCGTAGCCGCGGCGCCCGAATTCCGCCCGCGCCACCGCCCGGATGTAGGCGGCCTTGTCCTTGGGCTCGGCCTCGCCCGTCCAGCTCTGGATGACCCGGTCGGCAGCCCGGAACGCTGCGGACTGACTCAGCTCGGCATCGGATGGCCGGCCGGCGGCCAGTCCCTCCAGCATCATTCGGCACAACAACCGGGCGACTCGATCGGGCGCCGTGTTGTGTCGAACAACATAGAGCCCCACCTGCAGCATTGTCTGGGACACACGGTCGGCGAGCACCCGCAAGTCGATGTCTGACCTGATGTAACCGGCCCACCTGCCCGCGCGCAGAACCTGATACATCGCCTCCAACACCGCCGTCGGGCGGTGCTGGGTCCATTTGATGAGGTCGGGATTCGAGCTCGGAGTCTCGTACATCGCAATCTGTATCGCCGCAGGATGGGCGACCGCGCACTGCGCAATCGCACTAGCCAGGACGGTGATCTGTTCGAACCCGGGACGCGAGGACGCGTCGTCGACTGTGCGCAGGGCGTGGTCGGCGACGCGGTCGAGGTCTTCGTGATAGCGGCGGAGCAACTCGACCAGGAGTGCTTCCTTGGACTCGAAATGGTAATACAGGCTGCCGGTTAAGATTCCCGCTGCGCGCGCGATCTCGTGCATCGACGTCCGCAGGCCCGACGTGGCAATCAACGACGCCGCAGTTTGCAGTACCTCAGTTCGGCGTGTCCCCTCGTCGTGAGCATGGTTGACCCGGCCCGGCACCGGGATGATGTTCTTAGCCGTCGCGGACGGTCCGAAAGTCATCGGACCGCTCTCGCCTCAATCACGCTGGACCCCTGTACATTTCGGCCCGTCGAAACGAGAGCATCCTGCCGGCGCAGCGGACCTAGCTTTTGGTTCAGGGTATCAGACGCGGGCTGACGACGTCATCGCAGGTCAGGCGCAGATCGGAGTGAGAGCACGATTGCCTTGGGGGAAGGCATCACCACCATCAGCACGATGCCGACCGCGAGCTGGAGAAGAGTAGCCGGAATTGGTCCTCAACGGCCCGCACGGGGTGGCCGTGTACCGCAACAGCGTCTACGTCACCGACAGCGGCAACAACCGGGTGCTGAGACTGACGACGGACCCCAACCCAGGCCGTCACCCAATCCATCCTTCCGTTCACCGATCTCAATAACCCACGGGGTCTGGCGATGGACGCCAACGGCAACCTTTACGTCGTCGACAACGGCAACAATCGAGTGCTAAAACTCGCGAGTTCCTTTGCCGCGCAACGAGGGTCTCGGCACGGGTGAAGGGCCGTTACGTCGTCTTTGACCTGAGCATCCAAACCCGGACGACGCCGACAGCGATGATGATGACTGCGATGGTGAACAGCCACAACCCGAACCCATAGGAGGATGTGACTCCGTTCTCGGGATCATTGTCGCGGAACACGGCGAACCACAGCGGGACACTGAGCACCATCAGACCGACGACGGCGGACAGTGCGACCAGCCGCTTCTGCGGCATCGTGGTTCCGGCGAAGACAGGCCACGCCAGCCACGCCGCGGCGATGATCGGCACGAGGAGAATGAACTTACCTCCGGTGCTGGTCCCCGCTTGCCCGGTCTCCGCGTAGACGGTCGTCCCCATCATGCTGACGCTTTGGGTGACTGTCTCCCAGGTGAG
>JAFAWC010000543.1 GCA_019242135.1 Mycobacteriaceae bacterium
ACCCGGTCTAGGCGCGCTCAGGCACTGATGCGCGCATCTGGGCGCCAGCACCGCGCGCGCGAGTATGTCGGTGCCCCACTAGGCTGACCCCGATAGATCATCAGCGACCAAGGAGAACGACGTGACGGTCCGGGTAGGCATTAACGGCTTCGGGCGAATCGGCCGCAACTTCTACCGGGCGCTCGAGGCACAGAAGGCACAGGGCAGCAGCACCGATATCGAGGTGGTCGCTGTCAACGACCTCACCGACAATGCCACGTTGGCGCACCTGCTGAAGTTCGACTCGATCCTCGGCAGGCTTCCCCAGGACGTCAGCCTCGAAGGCGACGACACGATCGTGGTCGGCAGCAACAAGATCAAGGCCCTCGAGGTCAAGGAGGGTCCCGCCGCGATGCCGTGGGGCGACCTCGGCGTCGACGTGGTCGTCGAGTCCACCGGCATCTTCACCAAGGCGGAGAAGGCAAAGGGACACTTGCAGGCAGGGGCGAAGAAGGTCATCATCTCCGCGCCGGCCACAGATGAGGACATCACGATCGTGCTCGGCGTCAACGACGACAAGTACGACGGCAGCCAGAACATCATCAGCAACGCGTCGTGCACGACGAACTGCCTCGGTCCACTGGCCAAGGTGCTCAACGACGAATTCGGCATCGTCCGGGGGCTGATGACCACGATTCACGCCTACACGCAGGACCAGAACCTGCAGGACGGCCCGCACAAGGACCTGCGCCGCGCCCGCGCCGCCGCGATCAACATCGTGCCCACCTCCACCGGCGCGGCGAAGGCCATCGGCCTGGTGCTGCCCGAACTGCAGGGAAAACTCGACGGCTACGCCCTGCGGGTGCCGGTGCCGACCGGCTCGGTCACCGACCTGACCGCCGAGATCTCCAAGCCGGCCGGCGCCGAAGAGATCAACGCCGCATTCAAGGCGGCTGCCGAGGGCAAGCTCAAGGGCATCTTGAAGTACTACGACGCCCCGATCGTGTCCACGGACATCGTCACCGACCCCCATTCGTCGATCTTCGATTCGGGGTTGACCAAGGTCATCGACAACCAGGCCAAGGTGGTGTCCTGGTACGACAACGAATGGGGTTACTCGAACCGGCTGGTCGACCTGGTCGCACTGGTCGGTAAGTCGCTATAAACATGGCCGACCTGCCGACGCTCGACGACTTGCTCGCGCAAGGGGTTTCGGGACGTGGGGTGCTGGTGCGCTCGGACCTCAACGTACCGCTCGACGACGAGGGCCACATCACTGATCCCGGCCGTATCACGGCGTCGGCGCCCACACTGAGTGCGCTGGCCGAGGCCGGTGCCAAGGTTGTGGTGGCGGCGCACCTGGGCCGCCCGAACGGTACACCCGATCCCAAGTACTCGCTGGCTCCGGTTGCGGTAGCGCTCGGTGAAAAGCTCCATCGGCATGTGCAATTGGCGACCGACGTCGTCGGGCCCGACGCGCTGGCCAGAGCCGAGGGCCTCACCGATGGAGACGTGTTGCTGCTGGAGAACGTCAGGTTCGACCCCCGTGAGACCAGCAAGGATGACGCCGAACGGATGGCGCTGGCCAGGCAGCTGGCCGAATTAGTCAGCGGCCCAGATGGTTCGGCCGGCGCCTTCGTATCCGACGGATTCGGTGTGGTGCATCGCAAACAGGCCTCGGTCTACGATGTCGCCACATTGCTGCCGCATTATGCGGGCAACCTGGTCACGGCGGAGCTGCGGGTGCTCGAGCAGCTGACCAGTTCGACGGAGCGCCCGTACGCGGTCGTGCTCGGCGGGTCCAAGGTCTCCGACAAACTCGCGGTGATCGAACAATTGGCCACCAAGGCCGACAGCCTGGTGATCGGTGGCGGGATGTGTTTCACATTCCTTGCGGCCCACGGTCTTTCGGTCGGCAACTCGCTGGTCCAACCCGAGATGATCGGCAAGTGCAAGCAACTGCTCGAAACCTACGCCGATGTCATCCACCTGCCGGTTGACATCGTGGTGGCCGATGAGTTCGAGGCCGACTCACCTGCGCAGACCGTTGCCGCGGACAGTATTCCGGACGGCAAAATGGGTTTGGACATCGGACCCGGATCAGTCAAGCGGTTCACCGCATTGCTGTCCAACGCCAGAACGGTTTTCTGGAACGGTCCGATGGGGGTCTTCGAATTTGCTGCGTTCGCAGCCGGCACAAAAGGCATCGCAGAGGCGATCATCGGGGCGACGGAAAAAGGCGCGTTCAGCGTGGTGGGCGGCGGTGACTCGGCCGCGGCGGTGCGGGCGCTGGGTCTCCCTGACGGGGGATTCTCACACATCTCCACCGGCGGGGGTGCGTCGCTGGAATACCTTGAGGGCAAAGCACTACCCGGCATCCAAGTGCTGAGGACCTGAGGCGAGGAGGATCGTGAATCGCAAGCCGCTGATCGCCGGCAACTGGAAGATGAACCTCAACCATTTCGAAGCGATAGCGCTAGTACAGAAGATCGCCTTCTCGTTGCCCGAGAAGTACTACGAGAAGGTCGACGTGGCCGTGCTGCCGCCGTTTACAAACCTGCGCTCGGTGCAGACCCTCGTTGACGGCGACAAGCTGCTGCTGACCTACGGAGGTCAGGACCTGTCGCAGCATGACGAGGGCGCCTACACCGGCGACATCAGCGGCGCCTTCCTCAACAAGCTGGGCTGCACATACGCAGTGGTCGGGCACTCCGAGCGCAGGACGTACCACGGCGAGGACGACGAACTCGTCGCCGCGAAGGCGGCCGCGGCCCTGCGCCACGATCTGACCCCGATCGTGTGTATCGGTGAACATCTGGACGTCCGGGAAGCCGGTGACCACGTCACCCACAACATCGAGCAGCTCCGCGGCTCGCTGGCCGGCCTGAGCGCCGAGCAAATCGCCAGGGTGGTCATCGCCTACGAACCGGTGTGGGCGATCGGCACCGGGCGGGTGGCCAGCGCAGCCGACGCCGAGGAGGTGTGCAAGGCGATCCGCGGCGAGCTGGGCAATTTGTCATCGTCGCAGGTGGCCGATGCTGTGCGGGTGCTCTACGGCGGTTCCGCCAACGCCAAAAACATCGGTGACCTGGTCGCTCAGGATGACGTCGACGGCGCGCTGGTCGGGGGCGCGTCGCTCGACGGTGAGCAGTTCGCGTCGATGTGCGCGATCGCGGCCGGAGGGCCCCTGCCCTAGCCGAGGCCCGACGCAAGGTAGGGTGGCGGCCATGAAGTTGGCCATGCAGATCCTCCTGGTGGTCACCAGCCTCTTGGTGGTGCTGCTGGTGCTGCTGCACCGCGCCAAGGGCGGCGGCCTGTCGACATTGTTCGGCGGCGGGGTCCAATCGAGCCTGGCCGGCTCGACGGTGGTGGAGAAGAACCTCGATCGGTTGACGCTGTTCGTGACCGCGATCTGGGTGGTTTCGATTGTCGGCGTCGGGCTGATGATCACACACGGCACCTGACTCGGCCGCCGTGCGCCGGGCTACCCGCGCACCGATACTTGATTCATGGCTGAAGGTGCCGAGGGGTCGCTGGAACCGATCGGCGCGGTACAGCGAACACGGGTCGGGCGCGAGGCCACCGAACCCATGCGTGAGGACATCCGGCTGCTTGGCGCCATCCTCGGCGACACGGTGCGCGAACAGAATGGCGAAGAGGTGTTCGACCTGGTCGAACGCGCGCGTGTCGAGTCGTTCCGGGTGCGGCGATCCGAGATCGATCGCGGGCAGCTGGCCCGGATGTTCAACGGTGTCGACATCCACGAAGCGCTTCCGGTAATCCGGGCGTTCTCCCATTTCGCCCTGCTGGCCAACGTCGCTGAGGACATCCACCGCGAACGGCGTCGCGCGATTCATGTTCAGGCCGGAGAGCCGCCACAGGACAGCAGCCTGGCGGCCACCTACCTCAAGCTCGATGCCGCCCAAGTGGATTCGGCTACCGTCGGGAAGGCGCTCCATGACGCGCTGGTGTCGCCGGTGATCACAGCACATCCCACCGAGACCCGGCGCCGCACCATTTTCGATACCCAACACCGCATCACCGAGCTGATGCGGCTTCGCCTGCACGGTCACTCCGAAACGCCCGACGGCCGCGACATCGAATGCGAGCTGCGCCGCCAGGTCCTCATGCTCTGGCAGACCGCGCTGATCCGCTTGCAGCGACTGAAGATCCAGGACGAGATCGAAGTCGGCTTGCGGTATTACCACGCCGCCTTTTTCGAGGTGATACCACAGGTCAACGCGGAAGTCCGGGACGCCTTGCAGGCCCGCTGGCCAAATGCGCACGTCCTTGAGGAGCCCATCCTGCGACCCGGGTCTTGGATCGGCGGCGACCGCGACGGCAATCCCAACGTGACCGCCGACGTGGTGCGGCTGGCCACCGACGGTGCGGCGTACACGGCATTCGGCCACTACTTCGCCGAATTGACCGCGTTGCAGCAAGAGT
>JAFAWC010000599.1 GCA_019242135.1 Mycobacteriaceae bacterium
ATCTCCTCGTCACGGTTTCTGCTCGAGGACTGCGCCGATGACACGGCCGCGCTGGCCGACGCACTTGGCGTGCAGACATTCATTCCTGTCGGCTATTCGATGGGGTCGTTTGTGGCACAGCTTGTTTGGCGACGCCACCCACAGCGGGTCGACGGACTGGTGTTGTGTGCTGCGACCGCGGCGTACAACCGCGCGAGCTATGAGCGGCTGGCCACGGGTATCTTTGCGGCGCTGATCGAAACGCTGAGCCCGCGGCCCCGCGTGCCCGGTGCTCCAGTGTTGATCGAAGAGTTCATCAGCAACGACAGCCAGTGGCTGCTTGGGCAGCTGCGCACCACGAGCCCCGGGTCGATCAGCCGCGCGATCGCTGAACTCATGCGCTTCGACTCAACGTCGTGGGTGGCTGAGATTGACGTGCCGACGTCGGTGCTGATCACCTCGCGCGACAAGGCTCTGGGAACACAACGTCAGCGTCAGCTGGCCGGCCGGATCCCTGACGCACACGCCGTCAGCGTTGACGCCGGACACGCCTGCTGCACGTTGCAGCCCAACAAATTCGTTCCGGGACTGCGGGAAGCGGTCGAATCGGTACTCCGCCGGATCATCAGCGACAGTGCCAACATCGACTCCGCGAGCCCGCGATGGCCGTGGCGGGCAGAGACCGTGAATGCATGACTGTGCCAGCTCCACCGGCCGGCAAGCAGATGGTCCTCAGATGTACGAAAGCCACCAGTGACAGAACTGTTGAGGGTGGATAGGTCCGCCAGACACCCACGCAACGGCGGGGGAGGGGGCCGATGAAGCGAGTCAACGGCTGGGATGCGTTGATGCTTTACAGTGAGACGCCCAACGTGCACCAGCACACCGTGAAGGTAGCCGTTATCGACACTTCCCAAATCGCCGACATGCCAACCGTGCAGGGATTGCGCGACACGCTGCACCGGCGTCTGTATCTGCTGGAACCCCTGCGTTATCAATTGATCGAGGTTCCGTTTCATCTGCATCGGCCGATGTGGCGCGAACGTGTGGAGGTAGATCTCGACTACCACGTGCGGACCATCCGGGTTCCTGCCCCAGGTGGCCGGCGGGAACTTGACGACGTGACCGGACAGGTCGCCAGCACACCGCTCAACCGCAGCCGGCCGCTCTGGGAGATGTATTTCGTCGAAGGGCTGGCCGGTCCACGCGTCGCGGTGATCGCCAAGGTTCATCACGCGCTGGCCGACGGTGTTGCATCGGCCAATCTGATGGCGCGCGCCATGGACTGGCCGCAATCACGTGCCGCTGAACGCGACCAGTACGGCGCCGATCCGCACCCTTCCACAACGCAATTATTGGCAGCGGCGGCCCGCGACCATCTTCGTCAGCTGGCCATGCTTCCCGCTGCCGTGCGACAAAGCGCAACGGGCATCGCCCGACTGCGGCGGCGCGCACACGAACGCGGCCGGCATCCGCAGTTGGCCCGCGCCTTTCATCCACCGCCAACGTTCATCAACCACAAACTTTCGCCGCGACGCAGCTTCGCCACCGCCACCTTGTCGTTGTCCGACGTCAAGGAAACCGCCAAACACCTCGACATCACCATCAACGACATGGTGCTGGCCACCGCGACCGGCGCGTTGCGGGAACTGTTGCTGCGCTACGACACTCGCGCCGAGCAGCCGCTGATCGCCTCGGTGCCGGTCAGCACCGACACCTCGCCCGAGCGGATCAGCGGCAACGCGCTCAGCACCATGCTGGTGTCGCTGCCCGTGCACGTCAACGACACGTTGCAGCGCATCCGGCTCACGGGTGTTGGCACCCGCATCGCCAAGGAGAACCACGAGATGCTCGGCCGCACGACGATCGCCAGCTGGATCGACTACGCCCCCGCCGCCGCGATGATCGCCGCCTTCCGCTGGACCTCTAAGCGGGAGCAGAACAAGGTGCTCAACCTGACGATCTCCAACGTGCCCGGGCCGCGACAGCGTGGCCGCGTCGCCGGGGCGGTCGTTAGCGAGATCTACTCGGTCGGTCCAATCGCGGCCGCCAGCGGCCTGAATATCACCGTGTGGAGCTACGTTGATCAGCTCAACATCTCTGTACTGGCCGACGACCGCACGTTGACCGAACCCCACCAGGTCACCGACGCGATGATTCGGTCCTTCGCCGAAATTCGCCGCGCCGCGGGCTTCGACGAGCGGCTCAGCCAGGTACCTACCGCGATGCCGCAGGCCAGCGCCATCGACAGTGAATGCCGCGGAGGCGGCTGATGCGCCTCTACGACTCCTAGCGCAAGGCATGGGCTGAAGGCTCGACGAAGTCCGCGAGCGTCAAGCCATGGCGTCCGGACCACGACTAACTCCGCCGTGGTTCCACACCAGCGGCCGCCCACCGGCCGAGCCAAAACGCCACAGCCCCACGCACCCTCGCCGACAGGCTTGAAACAATGCCAAATTAGTAGTCGCCGCCTGCCAGCGACGTCACCACCAAGGAGCCGAACGGCGGATTGCTTTTGTCGCGACGCTCGCCGTAAATCAACACCGGCTACTGTTGCGCAAGTAACCGCGCGAGACCCGTCGCGCGGGTCGCCCG
>JAFAWC010000070.1 GCA_019242135.1 Mycobacteriaceae bacterium
TCGCGACGGGCTCGGCGGGTATCGGCAGCAGGGCGTCGATGTCGGTGACCAGCAGGACGCCGCCCCCGGCGCGGACCGTCGCGACCGCCTCGGCGACCGCCTTGAGTCTTTCCGGCGCGGCCAGCGCGCCCACGTCCGGACCGTCCAGTTCGACAAGGCGGCGCCCGGCGCAGACCGCCCGCACCAGGGTCGCCTTACCGACACCCGCGGGACCGGACACCAACACGCCCAAGTTGGCTGTGGCGCCGAGCTTTCGAAGCAGTTCGGGCTGGTCGAGCGCCAGCCTCAGCCACTCGGTCAGCCGCGCGGCCGATGCCTCAGCACCTTTGAGGTCATCCACCCTGACCGGCGACACAGATTCAGATGGGGTGGCGGACGGGGTCGCCGGTCGCACCCCTTCGCCCCATGTCACCGACGAATTCGGCTGCACGCTGACCGGCCCGCCCGGATCTGCGCCGGTGACGGTCAGCAGTTCAGACGTCCATGTGATGCCCACCGACGAGGCCAGCGCCGAACTTGCTTGTGAAGTCGACGTTCCCGGGCCCAAGTCGCGGGGCAGGAGCGACACCGTGTCGCCGACCGTCATCACCTTGCCCAGCAGCGCCATTCGCAGCGTCGCCGGCGAAATCGACTGGCGGGCCAGGTTCGATCCGCTCAACGTCACCGACTTCGCGCCGTAGACCGTCACGGGCGCAGCGATCACCGATGTGTTCTCGCGCAGACCGGCATTGGACAGCGTCACGTCGTCGAGCAGTATCGTGCCGGCGGGGACATCGGGGCCGGCCAGCCCGGCCACCGCGGCGGTGGTCCGCACGCCGGTCAGCGACACCGCATCCCATTCCCGAATACCAAGTGCAGCAATGGCTTCAGCGTGCATTCGGACAACGCCGCGGCGGGAGTCCACGGCCGCGGTGTTCAGGCGCGCGGTCAGGGTCAGTGAGGGGGGCACGGTATTCTTTGCTCTTCGCGCAAGCGGCTCATCGGTATTCTTTGCTCTTCGCGCAAGCGGCTCATCGCCACCCTCAGCGCTGCGGGCGACGCAGACCGAGCCGCGCCACCGATCGCCTGTGCGGCTGCTGCCCCCGACGGATCTGCCTGCGTTGGGCTCGGCGCTGTTTCGCCTTGGGATCCCAGGCCTCGGGGTGTTGCGCGAACCAGCGCTTGCTGCGCACCGCGAACGGTATGTGGATCACGTACGCCACGATGATCACGATGATCGTGATGTAGGGAAAAATGAACGCGGAGGCCACGCCGATCGCCAACACCGCCAGCGCCGGGGCCACCATGTTGGGCGGGACCGAGAACGTGTGCACTTTCCTCATCGGAATGCGGCTGACCACCAGCAGCGACACACCCAGAAGCCACAGCGACACCACCCAGTCCCATGTCCACCAGCCGTCGCCGAACTGCAGCTTCGCCGCGATCGGCCCGATCGCCCCGACAGCGCCGGCCGGCGCCGGCATGCCGACGAAGTAGTTTTTGGCATAGGCGGGCTGGTCGACGTCGAGCAACGCGTTGAATCGCGCCAGCCGCAGCACGATGCAGACCGCGTACAGCAGTACGACCAGCCAGCCGACCCGCGGCAAGTTCGCGAGCAGGATCGCGTAGACGATGAATGCCGGGACCACGCCGAAGTTGACCGCGTCGGCCAGCGAGTCGATCTCCTCGCCCATTTTGGAAGTGGCTTTCAGCACCCGGGCCACGCGCCCGTCGAGCGCGTCCAGCACAGCGGCCAGCACCAGCAGCGCCATCGCCCAGGTGGCCCGGCTCCGCACCGACAGGCTCGGATCCTGGGCGTACTTCACCGCGGTCAATCCGAGGCAGATGGCCGCGACGGTCATCGCGCTGGGCAGGAACCGCAGCGTCATGTGCGGCTGGGTTCTCGGCGTCGTCATGGCAGCTCGGCGAGCACGGTTTCGGCCCCGACCGCGCGCTGACCGGGGCTGACCTTCACCGTCGAACCGGCGGGCAAGTACGTGTCGAGCCGCGAGCCGAACCGGATCAGCCCGTAGGTGTCGCCGATGGACAGCGTGTCGCCGACTCCGGCGTGGCACACGATTCGCCGTGCCAGCACCCCGGCGATCTGAACGACGGCGACGTCGTGTCCGTCGGGGGTGCGAATCCACATGCTGTTGCGCTCGTTTTCGGCGCTCGAGCGCGGCCGGTCGGCCGACCCGTGCGCGCCCGGCCGGTGCTGCACCGCGACCACCTCGCCGCCCACCGGCACCCGCTGCACGTGCACGTCGAACAGCGACAAGAACACGCTGACCCGCGGCACCGGCTCATCCGCAAGGCCCAGCTCCGCCGGCGGCACGGCGGTGTCGATGATGGTGACCTGCCCATCGGCGGGCGACACCACCACACCCGAACGCTCGGGCGGCACCCGGGCCGGGTGCCGGAAGAACAACGCGCACGCGCCCGCCGCCGACAGGCCCGCGGTGCGTATCCATCGGTGTCGCCGGCCCGCCGCGGCGACCGCGAGGCCGGCCGACACGAACGGAATGCCTGCGGGGTGCATCGGCGGAACGGTCGAGCGGATCAACTCGATCAGTCGGGAGGCTTCGGACTCCGGGTCATCGGCGGGGAGTCGGGGACGTCGTGCCATCGGGAGATTCTATGGTGCAACGCCTCCCGACAGGTCCCATACCTGCACCTGTGATCCTTCAGCCATCTCTTCGACACCTTCGTCGATCTCGAGCAGACAGTTCGCCGACGCCAGCCAGCGCAGGTGATGCGACGCCGGCGGGCCGTAGGTGGTCACCGATCCGGTCGCGTGATCGAGCACGCCGCGGCGGAACTGGCGCTTGCCGCCCGGCGAGGTGAGCCCGTCGGCCAGCACCGCCGTGCGCCGCGGCCGGTGTGGCCACGGCAGCGTCATCGCGGTACGCAGGGCTGGCCGCACGAACACTTCGAACGACACCAGCGCGCTAACCGGGTTGCCGGGAAGGGCGACGACAGGCGTGGTGGTGGGGTCAAGCCGGCCGGCTCCCTGGGGCATGCCCGGCTGCATGGCGACCTTGACGAATTCGACACCACGCCCCTGCAACGAATCCTTCACGACCTCGTAGGCGCCCGCGCTGACGCCGCCTGTCGTGATGATCAGGTCGGCCAGGCCCGAGTAGGTGTCCAGCGCGTGGCGGAACTCGTCGACCTGGTCGCCGGTCATCGGCGCGGCGACCACCTCGCCGCCGGCCTCGCGCACCGCCGCGCCGAGCATCAACGCGTTCGACTCGTAGATCTGGCCCGGTCGCAGTGGCTGCCCGGGCGCCACGAGCTCCTCTCCCGTCGACACCACCAGCACGCGCTGACGGGGAACCACCGGCAGCTCGGTCAGCCCGAGCGCGGCGGCCAAGCCGAGTGCGGCCGGCGTCACCACCTGGCCGCTGCGCAGCGCGGTGACACCGGCTGTGACGTCCTCACCGGCCCGGCGGATGTGCCGGCCGGCGCGGGCGGACGCGCGCACCTCGACCGTTTCCATTCCACCATCCGTGAACTCAACCGGCACCACTGCCGTCGCCCCGGCAGGCACCGGCGCGCCCGTCATAATGCGATGTGCCGTACCGGGTTTCAGCGTCAACGTGTCGGTACGGCCGGCCGGGATGTCCTCGGCGACGGGCAGCACGACAGGATGGTCCTCGGACGCGCCCGCCACGTCGTCGGCGATGACCGCGTAGCCGTCCATCGCCGAGTTGTCGAACCCGGGCAGCGACAGCGGCGCGACGACATCGACGGCGAGTGCGAGGCCGGCCGCCTCGGCAAGCGCGACCGTCTGCGGGGGCCGGGGCCGGATCAGGTCGGCGACCACCCGGGTGTGCGCCTCGACGGTGCGCATCAGAGCGGATAGGTGACGCCTGTGAGCTCTTCGGACACCGTCCAGAGCCGGCGCTGCTGCGCCTCGTCGTGCGACTGCTTGCTGGACCGAACGAGCGTGGGGTGGCCGCGCTGTTCGAAGAAGCTGTCCGGCCCGTAGTACTGGCCGCCGCGCGCGTCCGGGTCGGTGGCGGCGCGCAGCGTCGGCAGCGCACCCATTTCGGCGCTCTGCGCGATCTGCGCCCACACCAGTTCGGCCGCGGGCTTGAGCAGGTTCGGGATGTTGCGGGTCAGTTCGGTTTGGGAGCCGCCGGGGTGGGCGGCCAGCGCCTCGGTCGGCGCGCCCTTGAGCTTGAGCCGACGCTGCAGCTCGTAGGTAAACATCAGGTTGGACAGCTTGGATTGGCCGTAGGCGCCGATGCGGTTGTAGCTGCGTTCCCACTGCAGGTCGTCGAAGTGGATCTTGGCGAGTATCCGGTGGCCGATGCTGCTGACGGTCACCACCCGCGATCCGTCAACGGGAAGCAACCGCTCGAGCAGCAGACCGGTCAACGCGAAGTGGCCGAGATGGTTGGTGCCGAATTGCAGCTCGAAGCCGTCGGCAGTGGTGGCCTTGTCGGTGTACATCACACCGGCGTTGTTGATCAGCAGGTCTATGCGCTGGTGTGCGGTCTTGATCTCCTCGGCGGCTTCGCGGATCGCGTTGAGCGACGTCAGATCGAGCTGTTGCACCTTGACGACGGCGTTCGGGTTCTTCGCGGTGATGCGCGCGGCGGCGTCCTTGCCCTTGTCGATGTTTCGCACCGCCAGCACGACATGGGCGCCCTTGTCGGCCAGCGCGTCGGCCGTCCAGAATCCGAGGCCGGTGTTGGCCCCGGTGACAACGGCGACGCGGCCGGATTGATCGGGAATGTCGGCGGTGGTCCACTTGCTGCTCATGGGTTCTCCTTTTGACGCCACGTATCGTCGATATCGGTCCAAGCTAATCCAACAGGAATCTGTCGTTGATTGAGTTTGCAGAGCCCGCCAATCCGCCCAGTCGCCGCGCTCCCATGATGTGGGCGCTATCCGCGCTGCTCGCGTGGATTCTGCCCGTCGCCGCCCAGCTGTGGTGGTTCATTGTGCAGCCGCGCCCCGGTTGGCTGCACCTGGCGGTGGCGGTCCTGACCGCGATGCTGATGGTGTGGTACGTCGGAGTGGTCCCGCTGTGGCGATATCGCGTGCACCGCTGGGAGATCAGCTCGCAGGCGGCGTTCACCCGGACCGGCTGGTTTGTGCAGCAGCGCCGGATCGCGCCGATATCGCGGGTGCAGACCGTCGACAGCTACCGGGGTCCGCTGGATCGGCTGTTCAAATTGGCCAACGTGACCGTGACGACGGCGTCATCGGCCGGCGCTGTGCGCATCGTCGCGCTGGACAACGACGTGGCCGACCGTGTCGTGGAGCAGCTGACCGACATCGCGGCCCTCGGTGCCGAGGACGCCACGTGAGCGAGTGGCAACGCCTCAGCCCGCGCAAGCTGTTGGTGCACCCGGTGCACGAGGTGCTACGCCAGTTACCCGTGCTGGTCGGCTCGGTCATGCTCGGCTCGGCAACCGGCAACAGCATCTGGCCGGCCGCCGCGCTCGGCCTGACCGTCGCGATCGGGTTGCTGCGCTGGGTCTTCACCACCTACCAGATCGACGAAGAGAATGTGGCGCTGCGCACCGGTGTGCTGCGGCGCCGGTCGATATCGGTGCCCCGCAACAGGATTCGGTCGGTGCAGACCGATTCCCGGGTGCTGCACCGGCTGCTGGGGCTGACGGTGCTGCGGGTGGGCACCGGTCACGAAAGCCGCGGACACGCCGCGTTCGCCCTCGACGCGGTCGAGGTGGCCCAGGTGCCCCGATTACGGGCGGCGCTGCTGGCCGACTCAGCCTCAGGGGCCGCGGCCATCTCCTCGGCGGCGCCCGCCGGCCGCGAACTGGCACGCTGGCACCCGTCGTGGCTGCGCTACGCCCCGATGAGCTTTTCGGGGTTGGTGATGATCGCCGCGGCGGTCGGGCTGGCCTACCAGTCGGGGGTTGGCGTAACACTGCAGCACCGCGTCACCCAGGCCGGCGCCGAGGCCGCGCACCGCACCGGCGTGGTGCTGGTGTTCGGTATCGGCGTGGTGGGCATCGTGGTGCTCGCGGTGCTGCTGGCCGTGCTGTGGTCGTGGCTGACGTACGGCGGGCTGGTGCTGCGTCGCGACGCGGGTGTGCTGCACCTGCGGCAGGGTGTGCTGCGGGTGCGGGAGCACACCTTCGACATGCGCCGGCTTCGCGGCGCCACGCTGCGCGAGCCCCTACCGGTGCGTGCGCTGCGCGGTGCGCGGCTGGACGCGGTGATGACCGGCGTGCACGGGGAAGGGGAGTCGTCGGTGCTGGTGCCGCCGTGTCCGGCCGACACAGCGAAGGCGGTGCTGGCCGACTTGATCGACAACCCGGAGACGGTGAACGGTCGGCTGCGCGACCACGGCCCGGCCGCGGCGCGACGACGTTGGACACGGGCGCTGACGGTGCCCGCACTGCTGGCGGTTGCTCTAGCGGTGGGCGGTGCCGTCGCCGCAGTGCCTGTTTGGTTGTGGATCGGGTGGGCCGCGGTTGCCGCAGCGTGCGTGGCGCTGGCGGTGGACCGGGTCCGCTCGCTGGGCCATCGCGTCGACGACGGTTGGCTGGTGGCGCGCGCCGGCAGCCTGCAGCGCCGCCGCGACTGCATCGCCTGCGCGGGCATCATCGGGTGGACCGTTCGCCAAACGCCGCTGCAGCGGCGGGCGGGCCTTGTGACGCTGACCGCGGTTACGGCGGCCGGCCGCAAGCGTTACCACGTGATCGACGTGCCCGCCGAGGTGGCGTGGTCGGTGGCGGCCGCGGCGTCGCCGTGGGTCGCCGACAGCATCTGGGCCGGGCCGGCGACGCGATCACGGCCACCCGAGGGGGCGGATGTGGCAGATTTGAGAACGTGATTACCGCCATGGCACACACCGGTGTGTGCGTGCCCGACTGCGAGGCCGCGGTGGCGTTCTACCGCGACGTGCTGGGTCTGCGGGTGCTCTCACCGCCGTATGCGATGGACGGCGAGGCGATCTGCGAGGACATCGAAGCCACCCGCGCGGAGTTGGAACGCCGCGGGGTGCGGTTTTTGGTCCAGGGGATCGCGGACGTGGCGCGGGTGCGCACGACGTGGTTCGTCGATCCGTGGGGGGTGGTGTTCATCCTGGTCGAGAAGAGCCGGCCGGAACGTCCCTATTTCGCGCAGCGATGAACTAAAGCAGAGGCGTATGCGGCTGAGACGGTCAGTTGCGATCATCGGTGCCGGCGCGGGCGGCATCGCGATGGGGCTGCAGCTCGCGGACGGCGGATATGACTTCACGATCTTCGACCGCGCCGATGGATTCGGCGGGACGTGGCGGCACAACACGTTTCCCGGTGCTGCATGCGACGTGCCCTCACACCTGTACTCGTTTTCGTTCGCGCTCAACCCGCGATGGACCAAGACCTACGCCGATCAACCAGAGATCCTCGAATACCTCCAGGCGGTGGCCCTCAAGGGGGGCCTGGACAGAAATCTGCGGGCCAACACCCGCATCGACACCATGCGCTGGTCCGACCGCACCCGGCGCTGGACGCTGGTCACCGGCGACGGGGCGGAGCACGACTTCGACTTCGTGGTGAGCGCGGTGGGGATGCTCGACGTACCGAACATCCCGCTGATAGCGGGGGCGGAATCGTTTCGCGGCCGCGCGTTTCACTCGTCGCAGTGGGACCACAGCAGGTCCACCGCCGGCGAGCGGGTGGCGTCGATCGGCACGGGCGCCAGCGCGATCCAGTACGTGCCGGCCATCGCCGCACAGACCGCGCACCTGACGGTGTTTCAGCGCACGCCGATCTGGGTCTCGCCGCGGTTTGATTTCCCGTACACCTCCGAACAGCACGAGTTGTTCGAGCGCGACCCGGGCGCGGCGCAGAAAATCCGCGACGACGCCTTCGACGCCTACGAGTCGTCGTCGTTCGACGTCGATGCCGCGCAGACCCGCGAAGCCACCGAACTGGCCCACAGCTATCTTCTGCGTAAGGTCGCCGACCCGGCGCTGCGAGCGAAGTTGCTGCCCGACTACCCGCTGGGATGCAAGCGACCGTTGATGTCACGCGACTGGTTCCCCACCTTCGCGCTGCCGCACGTGCACCTGGAGACCTCGCCGATCGTCGGGTTCACCGAGCACGGCCTGCGCACCGCCGACGGCGCCGAGCGTCGGGTGGACACGGTCATCTACGGCACCGGGTTCACCGCGTCTGATTATCTGAGCAGCCTCGACGTGTACGGCAGCGGCGGCCGTCGGCTGCACGACGACTGGAGCGACGGTGCGGAGGCCTATCTAGGCACACTGGTGGCCGGGTATCCGAATCTGTTCATGCTGTACGGTCCGAACACCAACGGCGTGAATTCAATTTTGTACATCCACGAGGTGCAGACCTCCCTGGTGCGCCGGCTGCTGGACGTGGGCACCTCGATCGGGGCGAGCACGATCGAGGTCAGGCGCGAGGCGCAGGACGCCTACAACGCCGAGGTCCAGGCTGCGATGGCCGGCAAGGTGTGGCTTGCCAACTGCAACAACTACTTTCGCCATCCCAGCGGCAAAGTGGTCACCCAACTCCCGTTTTCGGGCAAGACATTCGCCGAGCGGACTCGCAACGTGATCCTCGAGGACTACCACCTGCGGCGTTAGCCGCTTCGGTTTACTGTCGGGACCATGGCCGTCGGTGGAGTGCTGTTCGACATCGACGGCGTGCTGACGACCTCATGGAAGGCAATCCCCGGCGCCGCCGCGACGCTTCGGATTCTCACCGACCACCAGATCGCCTGCTCGTATCTGACCAACACCACCACGCGGACCCGCCAACAGATCGCCGAGGCGCTGGCCGACGCCGGGATGAACGTGCGCGCCGACGAGGTGATCACCTCGGCCGTGCTCACCGCGGAATACGTCCGCCAGACGTATCCCCACGCGCGCTGCTTTCTGGTCAACAGCGGCAGCGTCACCGAAGATATGCCCGGCATCGACCTTGTGGCGTCCACCGACTTCGGGCCGGGCCAGGAAACCCCCGACGTGATCTTGATGGGCGGGGCCGGATCGGAGTACGACCACCTCACGCTTAGTCGGGTCTACGACTGGATGGCCCAGGGTGTGCCGGTCGTCGCGATGCACCGCAGCACCTCGTGGACCACCACCGAGGGCCTGCGGATCGACACCGGGATGTATCTGATCGGCATGGAGCAGACCTCCGGGCGCAAGGCTACGGCGGTCGGAAAGCCTGCGCCTGCAGGGTTTCTCGCTGCGGCGAGCAGGCTCGGGGTCGATCCCGAGCAGATGTACATGATCGGCGACGATCTGAACAACGACGTGCTGGCTGCGCAGGTGGTGGGGATGACAGGGGTGCTGGTGCGCACGGGCAAGTTCCGACAGGACACCCTCGACCGCTGGGCCGCAGACGAATTCGCGATGCAGCCCAACCACGTCATCGACTCGGTGGCCGATTTGCCGACGCTGCTTGGGCTGTCGGGCCATCCATCGGGTTAGACAAAGTAGTTGTCGTTCCGGATGAACCACTCGCGGCGCTCATCGTCGGTCATGTCGGCGAGCCGGGCGAAGCCCTCGAAGTAGTGCTCGCGCGGCGCGCCGGGGGCGAACAGCATCAGGATCGAGGCGGGGTCGTCGGTCTCGTTGCGGAATCCGTGGACACCGCCGGGCGGCACGTACAGGAAGTCAC
>JAFAWC010000120.1 GCA_019242135.1 Mycobacteriaceae bacterium
AGCGCTATCTTAGTTAGTTTTGCCTAATAGCCGCTGCCGCGGCCGAGGTGAGCGCCAACGCTGTTAATATTTCTAAGACAATGACAACGCAAGGAATCGGCCTCGAAGTCCGCCGTCGGCTCTCGGCGCGCAGGACAGCCGAAATCATCGCCGATGAGCTTCGCAGGCAGATCATCGACGGTGAACTGGCCGACGGCGACCTCCTTCCGCGCCAGGAAGTGCTTGTCGAGCAGTTCAACGTCAGCCTGGTGTCGTTGCGGGAGGCGTTGCGGATCCTCGAGACCGAGGGCCTGGTGTCGGTCCGCCGCGGCAACCGCGGGGGTGCGGTCGTGCACGCACCGGCGAAAGCCAGCGCGGCGTACATGCTGGGGCTGCTGCTGCAAAGCGATTACGTGCCGCTGGCCGATCTCGGGACGGCGCTGCAGGAACTCGAGCCGACATGCGCGGCCCTGGCGGCGCGGCGACCCGACCGCGGCGAGGCGCTAATCCCGAGGCTGCGAGAGATCAACGACGCGATGGCCGAGCACGTCGACGAAGGAGCCCGCTTCACCGAGATCGGCGGCCAATTCCACGACGAGGTGGTGCGTGGCTGCGGAAACCACACGATGATCGCCGTGGTGGGAAGCTTGGAGACGTTGTGGAACAGCCACTTACAGCAATGGGCGGATCGAACCGAAGCCCGGGGTGAATACCCCTCGATGAGCAAGCGGCGCATCGCGCTTAACACCCACAACAAGATCACCGACGCGATCCAGGCCGGCGACGGGGAACGTGCGCGGCGGCTGGCCGCGCGACACCTGGCGGACACCCAGACCTATTTCATGGCGGGTGATCCCGAGCAGCGGATCGTGGCGCTGTCGCCGCAGGCGATGGCTCGGCGCCGCTGAAGGGCGTTTTGTGCGAACAGCTTTGATCACCGGGGGCAGCGGCGGCATCGGTAAAGCATGCGGCCGCAAGCTCGTCGACCTCGGCTACGACGTAGTGCTCACCGCCCGCCGCGAGGAACCCTTACGCCGGGCGGCTGAGGAGATGGGCGCACGATATGTCGTCGCCGATGCGGCGCGGCCGGACACGTTCGAACCCGCGGTGCGTGGCGCGGGCACCATCGACCTGCTCGTGCATGCCGCTGGGGTGCTCGGCGGAACATACGCCCGGAAGCAGACTTTCGAGCAGTGGCGGGCGACGATATCGGCCAACCTGGACTCGTGTTTCGCGGTCACGTCGGCGGCGCTGCCGACGATGAAGGCCGGCTCACGTTTCGTGTTCATCTCGTCGTCTGCCGCACACGAACCGATGCGGGCGAGAACGGCGTATTCGGCGTCGAAGGCCGGAATGAACGCATTCGCACGGGCGCTCGCGCTCGAAGTCGACCGGGACGGCATCACAGTCCATTTGGTGACGCCAGGGCCCGTCGACACCGACATGCTGACCGACGTGCCGTTCGAGATGTATGCGATCCGGGCCACCGACGTGGCCGAGGCCGTGGCGTGGCTGGACACCGTCGACCCCTCCGTGGATGTGCCGGAGATCAGGATGCATGCGGTCACACGGGGACCGTGGGCGCGTGAGCCGGTGGTGCCTCTCGAGGTTTCGCGCCGCGGGACCGCCGAGAGTGGACTTGTTGCGCAGAAATCATCGAAAACTGGGCAATAAGTCCACGTTCGGTCCATCCGTCAATCAGCGAGATAGACCTGAGATTCCATGTGGTGAAAGATCCGGTACTCGCCGCTGCGGCGAACCAGCAGCCACGTAATCCAGCTCGACCCGGTGCGTTCGAGGTCCGATTCCCGCCCGGTCAGACGCCATCGACTGAGCAGAACTGCACGGGCGATCGCCTCGCGCGTCGTCTCGTCGCGCGCGATGTCGTATGCGTGCAGTTTCGAGGACACCGACGCCGAGTTGAGGCGACTGGCGAGCCGGGCCCAATGCCGCTCCAATTCATCGACCCCAACCAGCGGTGCCGGGTATTCGTCACCGATGTAGATCGGCTCAGGGCCGTCGCGTACCCAAAGATCCGATACACCAACAAAATCGAGGTTGCACCATCGCTTGTCGTATTCGCCCAGCAGATCGGTCAGCTCACTGGGCGGGTGGCTGTTCACCTGGCAGCGCCTTCACCGTCGCAGGCAATCCGTAAAGCGCGGTCGCGTTACCACGCATGATCCGCTCACGCTGGTCCTTCGGGAACCGCTTTACCGCCCAAGCCGGCGAGTCGTAGCTCCAGTGCGGGTAGTCGGTGGAGAACATGAGGTTGTCGCCCAGATCCATCATCTCCAGATAGTTCCGGAACGCCACGGTGTCGACGTCTTCGATCGGCTGGGTGGTGAACCGCACGTGTTCGCGGACGTACTCCGACGGCCGGCGACGGACGTGCGGCAGATCACCACGGCGGTGTTCCCAGATGCGGTCCATCCGCCACATCGCCGGCAGCGCCCAGGTGAACCCGCCCTCGATGAACACCACCCGAAGGTCGGGATGACGGTCGAAGGCGCCGTCGAAGACCAGACTCATCAGATGCGACACGTACAGCAGCGGCCACGACGCGAAGAAGTCGTGCCAGTGCGCCGGATTTCCCACTGGGTAGACCGGGATCAGCTCGAACGGTGTCTGCCCCATCAGATGCGTGGCGATGGGTAAGCCATTGCGTGCCGCAGTCTCATACAACGGATCAAAATGCCCGCTGCCGAAGGGGATTCCCCTCGTCTGAGGTGTCATCAGCACCTGTGACATGTAGGGGTGACCGGCCCAGCGCTCGACCTCACGAGCCGCCTGGTCGGGGACCTGCGCGCTGACGCTGATCGACCCTCGCCAGCGGCCGTGCCAGTTGTTCTCGCCGAGCCAGACGTCGGCGAGCCAATCGTTATAGGTCGACTTCAATACATGCTCGGCCTGCGGCAGTTGCGCGTCGCACATCGGCTCCAGCGAGGCGATGCTGACTCCGGCCTCCAACAGCAACTGCTGTGCGGCGAAGTCCGGGTCGCTGCCCGCCGCACCACCGTTGGGCGGCGCGGCATCCACGCGAAGTGAGTGGGTCTTGAACGAGTCGGGCGTGTCGTAGAAATGCGACGTGGGCGTCACCGCATGACCGACCGGCCAGACCGTGTCTTTGTATTGCGCGGTCGCATAAGACTTCAGCACGTCGGCCGATACCGGCAACGGGTGCACGTCGGTGTCGACGATCGTGACGTCGATGTCGTCCAGGCGGACATCTTCTTCTCTGCGTTCTTCTCTTCGTTCTTCTCTGCGTTCTTCTCTTCGTTCCACCACCGTCATGACAGACTTCCCTCGACTTCTTGAGATGCTCTCCGCGCCAGCGGCTCATCGGCTTGCGATGCTCTTCGCGCAAACGGCTCTTCGGCTTGCGTTGCGATGCCGTAGAGCTCGCTCGCGTTTCGCCACAACACCTTTTCGCGCTGCTCACTACCCAGCCCACTGGTAACGGCCTGTGGTGTCGACGCCGACCAGTGCGGATAACCCGACCCATACATCAGCAACTCGGCCTTGTCGGTGAAGTTTAACCAACGCGCGACATGTGTCTCGTCGGTGGGTCCGTCGAACGCCGACGAGCAGAACCGCACGTGGTCAGGAAGATATTCGCTGGGATACCGGTCGACCCAGGGCGTTTGGTCCCGCATCGACACCCAGAACGTGTCGAGCCGCCAGATCAACGGCGTGAGAATGTCGTAACCACCGTCAGCGAACACGAATCGCAGCGCCGGATGCCGGCCGAAGACTCCCTCGATGATCAACGTTGCCAGATGCACGAAGTAGTTCAGTGGCATGAAAGCCGCGTAGCCGGGGTAGGTGAGGGCGTGCCCGGCGAACGTGGGCGGGTAATCCACCCCGTTGCCGCCGTTGATGTGGACAGCGACCGGCAGGTTGTGGGCGGCGGCCGCCTCCCAGATCGGCTCGAACATCGGCTTGCCGTAGGGCTCGCGGGACTGCAACGGGACACCGACCTGCACCATCTTCGGGTGCGTCGCAAGCCTTTCGATCTCAGCGACCGCGCCCCGGGGGTCCTCGGGGTTGACCCTGATGGTCCCCCGCAGCCGGTCGGTGGTGTCTCGGTCGACCCAGCGGTCCAGCAGCCAGTCGTTCACGCCAGCGCAAATCCTGCTGTTGAGCAGATAGTCGGCGATGTTGCCGCGGGTCAACGGATTCAGGACGGCGTGCGTTGCGGCGCCGCCGTCGAACAGATGCGCGCACAGAGTATCCGGATCGGAACCGGGGTAATGGTCGCCATAGAGATCCTGGCGGTAGTCGCCGCCGGGAGCCTGGTACCACTGCTGTTCCACGTCGGGAATGGCGCGCAGCCGATAGGCGGGCGGCAGATAGTGCCGGATCTCCGCGTTATGCCGGAAATGGGGCTGCACGTTGGCGTCGATGACGAGATGGGTCATGCGGTGAGGAACACCTCCCCGTCGCTGACGTCGACCTGGTAGCTGCGCACGTGCTTGCGGGGGTCAGCGACGCTCTGGCCGGTCGTGATGTCGTACTCCCACTGGTGCCACGGGCACCGCAGGATGCGGCCTTCGCGCACATGCCGTAGCCCACCAGGAGCGTCGGGAGCGAATTCGTTGGTGCCACCGACGAAGCCCGCACACAGCGGTGCGCCCTCGTGCGCGCAGTAGTTCGCGATCGCAAACAGCGAGCCGTCGATGTTGTACACGCCGACGCCGAATTTGCCGACCGGCACCAGCTTCATGGTGCCCGGAGGCAGGTCTTCGATCGCACAGATCGGCCGCCGACGCATCACCGACTCACCGCCTCACCCACGATTCCTTGACCTAGATTACCTAAAATAGTAAAGATAGTGCCATAGCGGTCTGCAGGAGCGCTTGGCGTCAGCTTGCATTCCGCACGACAGCACCCCCTGCCGCCGGGAGGCACGCGTGACGATCACGTTGGACACGACGGGTGACCGTGATCCTTACCCGTACTTCACCCACATGCGGAATACCGAGCCCGTGTGGCGGGGCACGATCATGAACCACTCGATGTCGCCACCCGAACTCGTGCCCGCAGAGGAGTGGACGTTTTTCGACTTCAACAGTGTCTTCGCCGCATTCCGAGACGACGAGGTGTTCGGTTCCGAGCAATATAACGCGACAATCGGGTTGGTGTTCGGCCCAACGATTCTGGGTATGCACGGCAAGCAACACCAGGACCATCGGAGCCTGGTCGCCAAGGCATTCCGGCAGAGTGCGCTCGAGCGGTGGGAACCCGCCGTCATCGACCCGATCTGCGACACATTGGTCAACGAGATCAAAGACCACGGCGGCGCGGATCTGGTCGCCGCGGTGACGCTGGAGTTCCCGACCCGCGTCACCGCCGCGCTTCTCGGACTGCCGCAGCAGGACCTCGACTTGTTTCGGCGGTTGTCGTTCGATCTGATCTCGATCTATGTGGACATCGAAGCGGGGCTGCGCGCTTCGGTTGAGCTGCAGGCTTACTTTCAGGAGCAGGTCGACCAGCGCCGCCGTGCGCCGACCAACGACATCATCGGTGATCTGGTGGCCGCAGAAATCGACGGCGAGAAGCTCACCGATGATGCGATCATCTCGTTCCTGCGGCTGCTGTTGCCGGCCGGCCTGGAGACGACGTATCGGTCATCGAGCAATCTGCTGTACCTGTTGTTGACGCATCCGGACCAACTCCGGGCGCTGGAAGCGCACCGTGACCTGATACCGGCCGCGATCGAGGAAGCGCTTCGCTACGAAACACCGCTCATCAGCGTCCCGCGCACAACTACCAGGGAGGTGGAAGTGCACGGCTGGACGATCCCCGCCGGTGCGCAGGTCAACCTGTGCATCGGTTCCGCCAACCGGGACGAAACGCGTTGGGAGGCCGCCGACACGTTCGACATCCACCGGCCGCGGCGCGCGCACATATCGTTCGCGGGCGGCATTCACAGCTGCCTGGGCATGCACCTGGCCAGAGTCGAAACGCGGGCGATGCTGTGCAGCCTGTTTAACCGCGTCACCGACCTGCAGCTGCTCACCGACGACGACACCAGGATCGTCGGCTTCCCGTTCCGCTCACCGAAACACCTTCCCGTGACATTCCGCGCGGTCGCATGAGGACCCGCGCGGCGATCCTGCACGACGTCGGCGGTCCGTGGTCCGTCGAGGACATCTCACTCGAACCGCCGCGCGCCGGCGAGGTTCTCGTCGAGATGGCGGCGGCTGGCCTGTGCCATTCGGACGACCATGTCCTGACTGGTGACATGTCAGCGCCCAACGAGATGATGCGCAAACTCGGGTTGCCCACCATGTTCCCGATGATCGGCGGTCACGAGGGCGCCGGCGTCGTGCTCGAAGTGGGTGACGGTGTCATCGACTTCGCACCCGGAGACCACGTCGTGATGTCGTTCGTCGCGGTCTGCGGACGGTGCCGCTGGTGTGCATGCGGCATGGAGTACCTCTGTGACATGGGGGCGCAGATCATGACCCCGGGCATGCCGACCGACCAGACGTTTCGTCATCACACCGCCGACGGTCGGCCGCTCGGCCATTTGTCGAAGATCGGTGCGTTCGCGAAACACACGGTCGTGGCCGAAAGTTCGATCGTCAAAGTCAGCTCCGGATTACCACTGGTGCCCGGCGCGCTGTTGGCCTGCGCAATCCCCACCGGATATGGTTCGGCGACCAATCGGGCCCGGGTACGCGGCGGTGACACCGTCGTCGTGGTCGGGGCCGGTGGTATCGGCACCGCCGCGATCCAGGGCGCTCGCATCAACGGTGCGGCACAGGTCATCGCGGTGGATCCCGTTGAGTTCAAGCAAAAGTCAGCACTTCGATTCGGCGCCACACACAGTACGGCGACCCCGGCCGACGCGGCCAAGCTCGTGCGGGATCTCACCCACGGCGTGATGGCCGACAGCGTGGTGGTCTCACCGTCGCTGATCTCCGGTGACGACATCCAGACGGTGCTCGACCTCACCCGCAAGGGCGGGACCTGTGTACTCACCGGGATGACTTCTCAGACAACGCAATCCGTCAAGCTCAATCTCCAAGACTTCATCCTGTGGAACAAGAATCTGGTCGGAACCGTGTTCGGGTCGTGTAATCCCCGAGCCGACATCCCGCGCTTCGCGCGGATGTACGAGGCGGGCCAGCTGCAACTCGACGAGATGGTCACCAAGCGCTACCGGCTCGACGAGATCAACGACGGCTACGACGACCTGCGCAACGGCAAGATCGTACGCGGCGTCATCGATTTCGGGCTCTGATCGGGTTGGCGTGATTGGCTGAAACGGTATCTACCGTGGAGGGCACTCGCACTTTCCCGCGTGGAATACCGTTTCGCGGGGTCAGGTGAGTCCGTAGAAGCGCTGCGCGTTCGTGCCGGCGATCTTCGCACGCGTCGGTTCACCGATATCGGCACGGGTGCGCAGGGACTTCGTGCTCTCCGGCCATTCACCGTCCCAGTGCGGATAGTCGCTGGCGAACATGATGAAGTCGTCGCCAAGCACATCGATGACACCCGGCAGGATCGGCTCCTCCGGTTCGCAGGTGGTCCAGACATTGCCCGCCCGCAAGTACTCTTGCGGATCCTTTTGCCAGCCGCTCTCAATCCAATCGCCGCGCTTCTCGAAGTGCTCGTGGAGCCGGTCGACGAAGAACGGAACCCAGCCGACACCGGCCTCGAGGAACGCGACCCGCAGCTGCGGATGGCGATCGAAGACGCCGCCCGACACCAGCGCCGTCATGGCGGTCATCTGGTCGAATGGAAAGCTGACGCAGTGCACCTGGATGTAGTTCGAGAAGCGGTCGACGCCGATCTTGGGAAGGTGCATCCCCGGCGCGCCGTGGATGCCCAGCGGCATCTCGAGCTCAACGGCAGCCGCGTAGAACGGATCGAGGTCTGGGTGGTCGAGATTTCGTGTCTTGAGCGCGGGCGGGATGTGTGTCGCCACCAACCCGAGGTCCTTGGCCTCCCGCATGATGTCAATCGCGACGCTGCCGTGCTCGATCGGAGTCACGGCGATACCACGCAGCCTGCCGTTCGTGGGCCGGCAGTAATCGGCGATCCATCCGTTGTAGAGCCGCGCGAAACCGGCGGCGAATTCGGGATCCTCCAGCGTCGGTGTGCACAGTCCGAGGCTGGGATACAGCACCATCGTGTCGATCTGCTCGCGGTCTGCGTCGGCCAGCACACCGTTGGCCGACGAGTAGTCGATGCCAGCCGATGTGCTGAGGCCGTGTTCACGCGGACAGCCGGCGCCGGGGCCGGTGTCCTCGGGGTAGTTGCGCCCTTCGATGACCATGGCCCGTCCGTCGGCGCGCGCCTCGATGTGTTGCGGCCAGCGCTGCATCGCTTCGACCGCCAGCGATGGTCCCTCGGCAACGTGTCCGTCGGCGTCGATGATCCGCATTTGCTAAAGATACGATAATAGCGACACAGCGGGGAGGGCGATGGCCGAGACGATCCAACAGCTGCTGGCCGAACGCGCATTATCCGACACCGTCGCAGTCAAGTACGAGCAGCGGTGCTGGACCTGGCGCGAGCATGTCCGCGACGCGTCTGCTCGCGCCGCTGCCCTGCTGGCGCTCGCCGACCGCAACCGGCCACTGCACGTCGGCGTGCTGCTGGGGAACACCCCTGAGTTCCTCAACCAGATGGCCGCAGCCGGCCTCGGCGGCTACGTGCTATGCGGGATCAACACCACGCGCCGCGGCGAGGCCCTGGCCGCGGACATCAGACGGGCCGACTGTCAGATCGTGGTGACTGACGCCGAGCACCGCGATCTGTTGAAAGACCTTGACCTGGGGGCTGTCCGGATCCTGGACTCGTCCAGCGACGAGTGGACCGGCATCATCGCCGGAGCAGGAGCGTTGACGCCGTACCGCGAGGCCGGCCCGATGGACACCTTCATGCTGATCTTCACCTCGGGCACCAGCGGAGAGCCCAAGGCCGTGCAGGTTTCGCATTTCATGGTGCTGATGTCGGGAACAAATCTCGTGCAACGGTTCGACATGACCGGCGACGACACCTGCTATCTGTCGATGCCGCTGTTTCATTCCAACGCGCTGGTGGCGGGCTGGGGGGTGGCCATCGCGACCGGCGCCGCGATGGCACCCGCGAAGTTCTCGGCGTCGGGTTTTTTGAGCGACATCCGTCGATACGGCGCCACCTACATGAACTATGTCGGTAAGCCGCTGGCATACATTCTGGCGAC
>JAFAWC010000142.1 GCA_019242135.1 Mycobacteriaceae bacterium
ATCGACGCGGTGTTCAACCACCTTGGACCGTCCGGCAATTACCTACCGAGATACGGTCCCTATCTCTCGTCGGGCAACAACCCCTGGGGTGAGGGGCTGAACCTTTCGGGGCCCGGCTCCGACGAGGTGCGGCGCTACATCCTGGACTGCGCGCTGCGCTGGATGCGCGACTTTCATGCCGACGGGCTGCGACTGGACGCCGTGCACGCCCTCGTGGACACCACCGCGGTTCACCTCCTCGAGGAGCTTTCCGCTGAAACCGACGTGCTGGCAGAGCAATTGGGCCGCCCACTGTCACTTATCGCCGAGAGCGATTTGAACGACCCGCGGCTGATCACGTCGCGCGACCGCGGCGGCTACGGGATGAGCGCCCAGTGGGACGACGACATCCACCACGCCATCCACGCCGCCGTGTCGGGCGAACGCCAGGGTTACTACGCCGACTTCGGGTCGTTGCAGACGCTCGCGACCACCCTGCAGAACGGGTATTTTCACGCCGCCACGTATTCCTCGTTTCGGGGCCGGCGCCACGGCAGGCCACTCGACAGACAGGCCGTCCCCGCGACGCGGCTGATGGCCTACACCTGCACCCATGACCAGGTGGGTAACCGTGCCGTCGGTGATCGGCCCTCGCAGAGCCTCGATTTCGGCCAGCTGGCGGTCAAGGCCGCCCTTGTGCTCGGATCCCCGTATACTGCAATGGTTTTCATGGGTGAGGAGTGGGGATCGTCGCACCCGTTCCAGTTCTTCACCAGCCATCCCGAACCCGAACTCGCCAGAGCGACCGCCGAGGGCCGGAAGGCCGAATTCGCCCACCACGGCTGGGATGCCGACGAGATCCCCGATCCCCAGGACCCCCAGACGTTCCTGCGCTCCAAGCTTGACTGGGCCGAATCCTCGGCTTCTGACCATGCCCGCCTGCGATGCATCTACCAGCAGCTGATCGCGCTACGTCGCTCCGAACCCGACCTCGCCGATCCGTGGCTTGACCACCTTTGCGTCGACTACGACGAGGACCAGGGATGGGTGGTCATGCGGCGGGGCGCCTTAGCGATCGCCTGCAACCTCAGCGCCGACCCGGTCAGGCTGCCGGTCGCCGGTGAAGTCGTACTGGCGTGGGGCGAGCCGGCGCTCGCGGGCTCACGCACCGAGCTGCCGGGTCACTCGTTCGCGGTTCTGCGCACCAGCTGACGCCCAACGTCGACTTATCGCGCATACGAGGGCCTTGAGCAAGCCATAACTCCACGCTCGCCCCGACGACGCGCCACCGTGCCCCGTGCCCCGTTCCCCGTGCCCCTACGGATTGATCAGGTACCGGTAGGCAGGAGAGTCGGGCGCGAGCACCTCCACATCGATGTCGGACTCGGCCATCCGGGTCAGCAGTCCCTCGTAGTCCTCGGCCGACCCGAGCTCGATGCCGATCAGGGCCGGTCCCGTCTCGCGATTGTTGCGTTTGACGTACTCGAACAGCGTGATGTCGTCGTTGGGACCCAGCACCTCGTCGAGGAAGCGCCGCAGCGCGCCCGGCTCCTGTGGAAAGTTGACCAGGAAATAGTGCCTCAGCCCCAGGTGCACCAACGACCGTTCCAAGATCTCTCCGTAGCGTGAAACATCGTTGTTGCCCCCCGAGATCAGGCACACGACCGTGGAGCCGGCTTCGGCCACGTCGTTTTCCATCAGCGCGGTCACCGACAGCGCGCCCGCCGGCTCGGCGATGATCCCCTCGTTCTGGTACAGATCCAGCATCGCGGTGCACACCGCGCCCTCGTCGACCGTCGTCACCGACACCATGTCCCCCGCCGCGGCAAGCGCTGCGTACGTCAGCGTCCCGGCCCGGTTCACCGCGGCGCCGTCGACGAACTGGTCGACGTGCTCCAACGTCACCGGTTCGCCGGCGGCCAGCGCGGCGATCATCGCGGCCGCGCCGGCCGGCTCCACACCCAGCACCGACGTGTTCGACGTCCGTTCGGCCAGGTAGGTGGTGATGCCTGCGATGCACCCGCCTCCGCCGACCGGCACGATCACCAGGTCCGGCTCCTCGTCGAGTTGCTCGAGGATTTCGGTCGCGATCGTGCCCTGTCCCGCGATCGTGCGCAGGTCGTCAAACGGCGGCACCAGGGTGGCCCCCGTCCGGGCCACGTCGGCCAGGGCGGCGTCCGCAGCCAGGTCGTAGGTGGAACCCACCGCGATCAGCTCGATGAACTCGCCGCCGTGGAAGCGGATGCGATCGCGCTTCTGCTTCGGGGTTTTGCGCGGTACGTACACGCGGCCCTTGATTCCCATCGAGCGGCACGCGTGCGCGAAACCCTGCGCGTGGTTGCCCGCCGAGGAACACACCACCCCGGCGGCCCGCTCGTCGTCGGACAGCTGCATCAGCAGGTTGTATGCGCCGCGCAGCTTGTACGACCGCACAGACTGCAGGTCTTCTCGCTTCAGGTACACCGTGGCCCCGGTCGCCGCCGACAACCGCTCGCTGACCTGCAGGGGGGTCGGTGCGACCACCCCGGAGATTCGCTTGGCCGCCGCGTCGATATCGGCCGCGGTCAGCGGCCCGTCGCGT
>JAFAWC010000167.1 GCA_019242135.1 Mycobacteriaceae bacterium
GCGCCGGCCCGCTCACCGACAGCCATCGCCCGCCAACCGGCGAGGGCGCGGCGCGCGGCGTCGACCGCGGAGTCGAGCTGGCCTGTGTCGGCGGCGGGGGCGTGGCCCACCGTCTCGGCGGGCCGCGCCGGGTTGTGCACGGGGTAAGTCCCTGAACCGCCGGTTTGCTGTTCACCGGCGATCGTGAGTCTGCCCAACGTCGTCGACGGTGCTGCGGTCATGGCGCGCCTCCTTAGCGACACCCTTGACCCGCTGCGGTGGTGTCGTCAAGGTAGGTCGCTATGAGGGCGGTCGTGCTGCGTGAGGTCGGGCAGCCCACCGAGGTGGAGGAGGTCGCGCTGCGGGCGCTCGGGGCCACCGAAGTGCGGGTGCGGATCGTGGCCAGCGGGGTGTGCCACACCGATCTGTCCGTGCGCGACGGACAGATGCCTGCGCTACTGCCGTGCACGCTCGGTCACGAGGGTGCCGGGATCGTGGTCGAGGTGGGCGACGACGTCACCACGGTCACCCCCGGCGAGCACGTCGTACTGACATGGAATGTGCCGTGCCGGTCGTGCGCCCACTGCCTGCGAGACGAGGCGCAACTGTGCCCGCACGGGCTCGACCATGCGTTTGGCGAGCCGTACGCCCAAAGCGCACAGGGCCCGCTGTGGCCAGCGATGGGCACGGGCACGCTCGCCGAACAGACACTGGCACCGGCCGCGGCAGTGGTGCCCGTCGATCCGCTGCTGCCGCTGGATCACGCCGCGCTGCTGGGCTGCGCCGTCACGACGGGGGTCGGTGCAGTGGTCCGCACGGCGGCCGTGCGCCCCGGCGAGAGTGTGCTTGTCATCGGTTGCGGCGGTGTGGGTCTCGCCGCAATCCAGGGCGCCCGATTGGCCGGTGCGGCGACGATCATCGCCGCCGACAGCGCGGCCGCGCAGTTGCCGGCCGCGTCGGCCAACGGCGCGACCGACACGCTGGATGCCAGCGCGGTCGAGGTTGTTACCGCCGTCCGCGATCTCACCGGTGCCGGGGTGGATCATGCGATCGAGGTGGTCGGCAAGCCCGCCACCATCCGCGCCGCCTACGACGCGACCCGCCGCGGTGGCACGGTCACGGTCGTTGGGGCGGCGGGGCTGGAAGACACCGTCACCTTTCCCGCACTGTCGTTGATGGCCGACGGCAAGACCATCCGCGGCAGCGTGTACGGCGGCAGCGCCGCGGCGCGTGACATCCCGGTGCTCGCCCGGCTCGCCCTGCGCGGGCAGCTGGACCTGGAGGCGCTGGTCACGCGGCGAACAGCGATCGACGACGTCGAAGCGGCGTTTGTGGAGATGGCCGCCGGACGGGGTGCGCGCAGTGTCGTGTGCTTCGAGCCTGCGTCGTGAAAATCCCGTTCCACAGGCATTGCTCCGCGCAGGGGTCGGGTGCCACGCTGGCGGAATGACGGAGACGGAAGGCTATGTCGACCAGTCGGTGATGGGTCTGGAGGAACCGCAGCCGATGTACAAGGCGCTACGGGAGTCGGCCCCGGTTTTCCGGTCGCCGCAGGCCGTGGTTCTCAGCCGCCTCGCCGATATCGAGATGGCACTCAAGCGCACAGACGTGTTCTCGTCGAACATGGATGCCGTCGATCTCGGCAATGTGCGGCCCCTGATCCCGCTGCAGGTCGACCCGCCCGAGCACGCAAAGTACCGTCGTATCCTCGACCCACTGTTCACTCCGCGCCAAATGGCCCAGCGCGAACCGGCCATCACCGCGCTTGTCAACGAAATGATCGACCGGTTCGCCGATCGGGGCGAATGCGACTTCCACGCTGAGTTCGCTGTCCCGCTGCCGTGCACGGTGTTTCTGCAACTGCTCGGACTGCCGCTGGAAGACCTGGAATCGTTTTTGGTGTGGAAGGACGCAGTGATCCGCCCCGAGGGCGTCACCGGCCCCGAACAACACAGCGCTGCGGCCGCGCCCGCAGCGCGACAGATCTACGAATACTTCGACCGGGCGATCGACGACCACCTCGAGGCTCCCCGCACTGATGTCCTGTCGGCGTTGATCGGGGCGCAGCTGGAGGGTCGGTCGCTATCGCGCGAAGAACTGCTCGACATCTGTTTCCTGTTCCTGATCGCGGGTCTGGACACCGTCACGGATTCGCTGGACTGCTTCTTCGTGTACCTGGCGCGACACCCCGAGCAGCGGCGGCTCCTCCTCGGGCAGCCGGACATCTTGCCCAGTGCGATCGAAGAGATGCTCCGCTGGGAGACACCGGTGCCGGGGGTCGCTCGCGTGGCGGTCCAAGACGTCGAGGTAGCCGGGTGTCCGATCGGCAAGGGGGAACGGGTAAGCCCGTTGCTGGGTGCGGCCAATACCGACCCGGCTGAGTTCCCCGATCCGGACATCGTCGACTTCCGTCGTAATCCGAACCGGCACCGCGCATTCGGCGGCGGTCCGCACCGGTGCCTCGGATCGCACTTGGCTCGCTTGGAGTTGCGGGTGGCGTTGCGCGAATTCCACCGGCGGATACCAAACTACGAGATCCCGCCCGGCGCCACGCTCACCTACACGCGGGGGCTGCGTTCGGTGGAAGCGCTGCCGCTGACCTTTCCGGTGGCCGCGCCATGAGCCGCGTCCTGGTCGACGCGGAACGCTGTGTCGGGCACGGGCGCTGCTACATGCTGGCGCCCGACGTGTTCGACGCCGACGAGGTCGGGCATTCGGTCGCGCGCGTCGGCGAGGTCTCCGGCGAGCTCGTCGCGCATGCCGCGATCGGCGAGCAGAACTGCCCCGAGCGCGCGATCACGGTGTCGCAGTGACATGGTCGGCACCAATCTCACTGCGGCGCAAGAGCTTCTGCGCGATGCGTTCACCCGCCTGATCGAACATGTCGACGAGCTGACCGACGGACTCACCGACGAGGTCTCGACCTACCGCCCGACGCCAGACGCCAACAGCATCGGATGGCTGGTCTGGCACAGCGCGCGCGTGCAGGACGTCCAAATCTGCGATCTTGCAAAGACTTTGGCCGACCCCGGCGACGTGTGGACCCGCGAGGGATGGGTGGACCGGTTCGGGCTGGACCTGCCTCGCGACGACACCGGCTATGGGCACCGCGCCGACGACGTCGGCAAGGTGGCGGCACCGGCGGAGCTGCTTGCGGGCTACTACCACGCGGTGCATGACATGACGCTCGATTTCGTCACGGCGCTGGGCGACACCGAGTTGCAACGCGTCGTCGACCGGCGCTGGGATCCGCCGGTGACCGCGAGCGCACGGTTGGTCAGCATCATCGACGACTGCGCGCAGCACCTCGGACAGGCGGCCTATCTGCGCGGCATAGCATGAAGTGATGACCGCATCCCCTATCTCGCCGTCGACCACGGGAATGATCCGCAACCCGGCGACCGGCGAGGTCGCCGGTGAGGTGCATTGGACCGATCCCGCGGACGTCGCGCGGATCGCCGACCGCCTTGCGCAGGCTCAGCGTGATTGGGAGGGGCGGGGCCCGGCGGGCCGGGCGAAGGTGCTGGCCCGGTTCGCCGTGTGGCTCGGTGAGCACCGCGACGAAATCGAGGATCTGCTGATCAAGGAGACCGGCAAGTCGCGGACCGACGCGGTGCAGGAGGTGCCGATGCTGGTCATTATCATCTCCTACTTGATCAAGACCATGGAGCGGGCGCTGGCCCCGGAGACCCGTCGGGCACCGTTGCCGGCGCTGGCGGTCAAGAAAATCACCGTGCACTACCGGCAGCGCCCCATCGTCGGAATCATCGCGCCGTGGAACTTTCCGGTCGCCAACGCGATGATGGACGCGCTCGGCGCGCTGGCCGCCGGGTGCGCGGTGCTGCTGAAGCCCTCCGAACGCACGCCGCTGACCGCCGAAGTCCTCGTGCGGGGCTGGCGGCAGTCCGGCGGCCCGGATGTGTTCGCGCTGGTGCAGGGCGCCCGTGAGGCCGCCGAGGCCGTCATCGACACCGTCGACTTCGTTCAGTTCACCGGGTCGTCGGCGACCGGCCGCAAGGTGATGGAACGCGCGGCTCGCCGGCTCACCCCGGTGACGTTGGAGCTGGGCGGCAAGGACCCGATGATCGTGCTCGACGACGCCGACATCGATCAGGCTGCGCACGCCGCGGTGTGGGGCGGGTTGTTCAACGCCGGCCAGATGTGCGTCTCGGTCGAGCGCGTCTATGTGCTCGACTCGGTGTACGACCGATTCGTTGACACGGTGGTCCGCGACGTGAAGGCGCTGCAGGTCGGCGCCGGCGACGGTCCGCATTTCGGGTCGTTGATCGACGAACAGCAGCTGGCGGTCGTGGAGAAGCACGTCGCCGACGCCAAGGCCAAGGGCGCCCGCGTGCTGACCGGCGGTCAGCGTGTCGGCAGCGACGGCAGCTTCTATCAGCCAACTGTGCTGGTGAATGTCGACCATTCCATGGAATGCATGACAGCGGAAACCTTCGGCCCGACGCTGCCGATCATGAAGGTCGCCAGCGAGTCGGAGGCGATCAAGCTTGCCAACGACAGCCCCTACGGGTTGTCGGCGTCAGTGTTCTCCGGCGATATCGAGCGCGCCAAAGAGGTCGCCCTGCAAATCGATTGCGGGGCAGTGAACATCAATGACGTGGTGGCGAATCTGATGTGTGTGACGGCCCCGATGGGCGGCTGGAAAGAGTCGGGCATCGGGGCGCGCTTCGGCGGCGCCGAGGCCATGCGTAAGTACTGCCGGATCGAAACGCTCGTCGAGCCACGCATCAAGTTCGGCTCGGGCCAAAACTACTACTCGTCGACGCCCAAGGCAGCTGTCCGGATGGCCAAGCAGATGATGTGGATGGCACTGCGCCGCCCGCGGCGCGTGGCGCGCGACCGCTAGGGGTTTCGTGCGTCCGGCGGCGACGGTTCTGGGCTGGATTGTCGCCACCGTCGCGCTGGCCGTGGCGGTGCCCGCCTGGTGGGCCGAGCGCAACCTGATCGATGTGAACGGCTATGGCGCCCTCGCTTTCTCAGCGGCTCACGATCCCGCGTTGCAGACCGCGATGGCATCTGAACTCAGCACACAGGCTGTCGGCTTCGCGCGCAAGCACGGCTATGCTGTGCCCGATGGGCTCGTGCACGCGGCGGCGACGGAATACACCGCAGGCCCGTCGTTTCCCGACCAGTTCGCCGACGCCAATCGCATCGCTCATCAGTGGCTGTTCACCGACGCGGCACGTCAGAGCGGCGGGCAGTGGGTGATCGATGTCGGACCGATGCTCGCCGACACCTCAATTCGGCAAACACTGAGCAACTTCGGCGTGCAACTGCCCTCGAGTGCGACGGCGCCGGTGACCGCGGACACAGCGGCGCTGCGGCCGGGGCAGCTGCGTCCGGTGGCGACCTGGGCGCCCTGGGCGAGTGCGGCAGCCGCCGGCGTGACGGTCCTGGGCGCGCTGTTCACGTTGGCCGTCGCGCGCCGGCGTGGGAGAGCCGTTACTGCGCTGGGCGTTTCGGTGCTGCTGGTGGGCGGCGGCGGATGGGCGGCGCTGGAGGTGTGCCGTCCTTACCTGAACTCTGCGCTGAACCGGACCACCGGCAACGTCCGCACGATCGCCGACGTGATGGTCACACACGCCGAAGCAAGCGTGCACCACTGGCTGAATCTGACGTTGGCGGTGGGCGCGGCGCTGGTCGTGTTCGGTGTCATGGTGTCGATGCTGGGGGCGTTGCGGGGCACGCCGACCCGACGGTCCGCCACAGGAATTCAAACATCAACGCGGCTTTGAACGCGGCCTGCTTGTTGTCGGCCGCGCCGGCGTGGCCGCCCTCAATGTTCTCGTAATACCGCACGTGGTGGCCGGCGGCCTCAAGCGCGGCGGTCATCTTGCGAGCGTGCGCGGGATGCACCCGGTCGTCGCGGGTGGACGTGGTGATCAGCAACGGGGGATAGTGCCGATCTGCCGATACACGGTGATAGGGGGAGTACTTCCCGATGAACTCCCAGTCCGCCGGATCATCGGGGTTGCCGTACTCGGCGACCCACGATGCCCCCGCGAGCAGCAGATGAAATCGCCGCATGTCCAGCAGCGGCACGCTGCAAACCAACGCGCCGAACAGCTGCGGGTATTGCGTAAGCATGATGCCCATCAATAGGCCGCCGTTGCTTCCGCCGGCTGCGCCGAGAGTCTCGACGGTGGTGACGTCCCGGCTCACCAAATCGTGCGCGACAGCCGCGAAGTCCTCGGCGACCTTGTGCCTGCCTGCGCGCATCGCCTGGGTGTGCCACGTCGGTCCATACTCACCACCGCCACGAATGTTGGCAAGTGCATAGGTGCCGCCGCGCGCCAGCCACAGCCGTCCCATCACGCCGTCGTAGCCGGGTGTGCGCGCGACCTCGAAACCGCCGTAGCCACCGAGCAGCGTCGGTGCCGGACCGTCGGCGGCACGGTTACGCACGACGAAGTAGGGGATCTTGGTACCATCCGCTGAGGTAGCGAAAAATTGTGTGACGGCGAGGTTTTCGGAGTCGAAGAACGCAGGTGCAACCTTAATGGCCTCGAGTTGATCGGTGGTGCAGCGCAGCAAGCGCGACGGCCGGTCGAAACCGCTGGAATCCAGAAAGACTTCGTCACCGGTGTGATCGGCGGTGACGATCACGGTATTCGTCGCCTCGGGCAGGTCCGCCACCGGCTCGGATCGCCGGTCCGCCACGTCAAAGACAGCCACTCGGCTGGCAACGTCGGCGAGCGTGACCACCACCAGCCGGTCGCGTGTCCACGCGTAATGGTGCAGACACGTGTGCTCGTCGGGTTCCACGATCACCCGCAGGTGCGCTGTGCCGAAAAGGAATTCATTGTAATCGGCGACCAACAGCGACCCGGCGCGGTATTGGGCGTCGCCGGTGTACCAGTCACTGCGCAGCTCGATGAGCAGAAAGCCGCGGTGCGCGGACACCGTCGCGTCGGTGGGGGCGTCGATGCGGATGAATTCGCCGTCACGCAGCTCGTAGACCTCGCTGTTGAAGAAGTCGATCGACCGGCGCACGAGCGTCCGCTCGAAGCCAGGGGTGCGGTCAACCGACGCGGCCACGCTCACGTCGACGTGGGTTCCGGAGAACAGTAACTCCGCGTCGGACAGCGGCTGACCGCGGCGCCACCGTTTGACGAGCCGGGGATACCCGGAGTCGGTAAGTGACCCCTCGCCGAAGTCAGTGCCCACAAGAACCGTGTCCGGGTCCTCCCAGTCGATCTGGGTCTTCGCTTCGGGCAACGCGAACCCGTCGACGACGAACTCTCTTGCAAACATGTCGAATTCGCGTTCGACGGTGGCGTCTGCTCCGCCACGCGAGAGGGAGATCAGCGCTCGAGTGAAGTCCGGCTCGATCACGTTGGCTCCAGCCCATACCCAGTTCTCGTCTTCGTCGGCGGCCAACTCGTCGACGTCGATCAGGATGTCCCAGTCCGGGGACTCGCCGCGGTACTGCTCGAGGGTGGTGCGTCGCCACACGCCGCGGGGGTGGCCGGCGTCGCGCCAGAAGTTGTAGAGGTGCTCGCCGCGGCGCACCACGTACGGAATGCGGGCTTCGGTGTCCAGCACCTCCAGCGCCTGCGCGCGGAACTGCTCGAACCGTTCTCCGCAGAGTTCGGCGAGGGTCGGCTCGTTGTGCCGGCGCACCCAGTTCAGCGCCGCCTCGCCGGTGACGTCCTCGAGCCAGAGGTAAGGGTCGGTCCCGGGGTCGGTTCCGGGGCCGGGGTCGGGGTCGGCGGCGAGGAAAGTCATCGGGGCCATTGTGTCAGGGACGGTCGCTCGCGCTGATGGCGTGGGCGTCCGCCGGAGTACTGTGAGCCGTATCACGCCGGCCGCGAGGAAGGAGTCGCTGATGACTGTGTTTGCCCGTCCTGGTGCTTCGGGTTCGTTGATGTCATACGAATCGCGGTACGGCAATTTCGTTGGGGGCGAGTGGGTGCCGCCGGAGGGCGGCCAATACTTCGAGAACCCGTCACCGGTGACGGGCGAGGTGTTTTGTGAGGTACCGCGCTCTGGCGGTGCCGATATTGAGCGAGCGCTGGACGCGGCACACGCGGCGGCGCCGGCATGGGGCAAGACGGCTCCCGCGGAGCGGGCGGTGATCTTGAACAAGATCGCCGACCGGATCGAGGCCAATCTGGAGGCGCTTGCGCTGGCCGAGGCGTGGGACAACGGCAAACCCATCCGGGAGACACTCAACGCAGATCTGCCGCTGGCGGTGGATCACTTCCGCTATTTCGCGGCCGCGATTCGCGCCCAGGAGGGCTCGCTGAGCCAGATCGATGAGGACACCGTCGCGTACCATTTCCACGAACCGCTAGGGGTCGTGGGCCAGATCATCCCATGGAACTTCCCGATTCTGATGGCCACGTGGAAGCTGGCGCCCGCGCTGGCCGCCGGCAACGCCGTGGTGTTAAAGCCGGCCGAACAGACCCCGGCGTCGATCCTGTTCCTGCTGAGCCTGGTCGGTGATCTGCTGCCGGCAGGTGTGCTCAACGTGGTCAACGGGTTTGGGTTCGAGGCGGGCAAGCCGCTGGCGTCCAGCGACCGCATCGCCAAGGTCGCGTTCACCGGGGAGACCACCACCGGCCGGTTGATCATGCAGTACGCAAGTCAGAACCTGATCCCGGTGACGTTGGAATTGGGAGGCAAGAGCCCCAACATCTTCTTCTCCGACGTGATGGCCGCCGCCGACGACTACCAGGACAAGGCGCTGGAGGGCTTCACGATGTTCGCCCTCAACCAGGGCGAGGTGTGCACGTGTCCGTCGCGCAGCCTGATCCAGGCCGATATCTACGACGAGTTCCTCGAGTTGGCCGCGATCCGCACCAAGGCCGTGCGGCAGGGCGATCCGCTGGACACCGAGACGATGGTGGGCTCTCAGGCCTCCAACGATCAACTGGAAAAGGTGTTGTCCTACATCGAGATCGGCAAAGACGAAGGCGCGCGGGTGGTTACCGGCGGGGAGCGCGCCGAACTCGGTGGCGACCTGTCCGGCGGCTACTACGTGCAACCGACCATCTTCGAAGGCAACAACACCATGCGGATCTTTCAGGAGGAGATCTTCGGTCCCGTCGTGGCGGTGACGTCGTTCACCGATTACGACGACGCCATCGGCATCGCCAACGACACGCTTTACGGGCTCGGTGCCGGCGTTT
>JAFAWC010000648.1 GCA_019242135.1 Mycobacteriaceae bacterium
GTGCTTGTCTGAAAGTACCAGTGCCGCCCACGCTTTCGTCTAGTCCTGTGCGTGGCGGCCGTGATCCCAACGCTCCAGTCGCGCCTGCAGCTCGAGAAGGCCGAGCCCGGCCAGCGGGCTGCCGACGATCAGGCAGGCCACCCATAACAGACTCATCTCGCCTCCTCCCATCCCTTATTGCTGACACGGTTTTTTTGGGCGCAAGGTTCAACCCGAGCCGTCGATGTCGGTGCCGTCTCTTATCGTGGCGGTCGATGACGCTTCACCTTCACCGCGCCGAGCGCACCGATCTTCTGGCTGACGGTCTTGGCGCGCTGCTGTCGGAGCCGCTCCCCGACCCGTTCGCCGAGGAGCTCGTCATCGTGCCCGCCAAGGGCGTGGAGCGCTGGCTCAGCCAGCGGCTCTCGCACGTTCTGGGCCAGACGACGACCACAGATGGAGTCTGCGCCGGCATCTCGTTTCGCAGTCCGCACTCGCTCATCGCAGAAATCACGGGCACGGTCGACGACGACCCGTGGTCACCGGACGCGATGGTGTGGCCGCTGCTGGAGGTGATCGATTGCAGTCTTGACGAACCCTGGTGCCGCACGCTCGCCGCCCACCTCGGCCATTTCGAGGACGGTGAGGAGAGAGAGCTGCGGCAGGGCCGGCGCTACGCGGTGGCGCGACGGCTTGCCGGCTTGTTCGCCGCATATGCTAGGCAGCGGCCCGCGCTGCTCGTCGACTGGCTCGCGGCCAAGCCCGATCACCTCGACGACGATTTGCGCTGGCAACCGCCGTTGTGGCGTGCGCTGATCGACCGCGTCGACGCTGACCCGCCGCACATCCGCCATGCGAAAACTGTTGCCCGGCTTGAAGCATCCGCCACCGATCTGCCGCAGCGGCTGTCGTTGTTCGGCCATACCCGGTTGCCGGCGACCGAGATCGAGCTGCTGCGGGCGTCGTCGATCCACCATGACCTGCATCTGTGGTTGCCGCACCCGAGCGACCGCCTGTGGCGGGTGCTCGCCGATCTGCACGGCCCGATCCTGCGGCGCGACGACCCCAGCCACCGCCGCGTCGACCACCCGCTGCTCGCCACACTGGGGCGTGATCTCAGAGAGCTCCAACGCGCCCTGCCCGGCGATCCCGCGACCGACGAGTACCTCGCCGGCGGTGATCGTCCGGCGACCTTGCTCGGCTGGCTGCAGTCCGACATCTCCGCCAACGCCGTCCGGCGGGACGGACGGGTGCACGCCTCCGACGACCGCTCGGTCCAAATCCACAGCTGCCACGGGCCGGCCCGCCAGATCGACGTCCTCAGGGAAGTCCTGCTCGGGCTTCTCTCCGACGACCCGACGCTCGAACCGCGCGACATCCTCGTCATGTGTCCCGACATCGAGACCTTCGCGCCGCTGATCGTCGCGGACTTCGGCCTCGGCGACATCGTCAAGGGTGTCCACCCCGCACACCGACTGCGGGTGCGACTCGCCGACCGCTCGCTGGTCCAGACCAACCCCCTGCTGGGCGTCGCTTCGCAACTCCTGACGCTTGCCGGTGGCCGCGTCACCGCCAGCGAGGTGCTTGACCTCGCTCAGGCCGCGCCGGTGCGCGCCCATTTCGGCTTCAGCGACGACGACCTCGAAGACATCACGGGCTGGGTGCGCCAGGCCAACATCCGTTGGGGCTTCGACCAACAACATCGGTTGCCCTTTGGCGTGGACTTCGTCCATAACACATGGTGTTTCGGCCTGGACCGCGTGCTGACCGGGGTTGCGCTCTCCGACGATTCTCACGCCTGGGTCGGCTCCGCACTGCCCCTCGACGACGTCAGCAGCAACCGCATCGAGCTGGCCGGGCACCTCGCCGAATACATCGACCGGCTGCGCCACGTCGTCGACTCGCTGACCGGAACGCGCCCGCTGCGGGAGTGGCTGGCCGCGCTCACCGACGGCATCACGCTGCTGACCCGCACCAGCGACGAGGACATTTGGCAGATCAGCCAGCTGGAGCGCGAGTTCACCAGCGTGCTTACCACCGCCGGTGCGCGAGCCGACACCGTGATGCGGCTTCCAGATGTCAAGGCGCTTCTGCACCGGCATCTGGCCGGACGGCCCACCCGAGCCAATTTCCGCACCGGCACGCTCACGGTGTGCACGATGGTGCCGATGCGCTCGGTGCCGCACCGGGTCGTCTGCCTCGTCGGTCTCGACGACGGGGTGTTTCCCCGGCTCGGTGTCGTCGACGGCGACGACGCCCTCGCCCGTGACCCGATGACCGGTGAACGCGACATCCGTTCCGAGGACAGGCAATTGCTGCTGGACGCGATCGGCGCGGCGACCGAGCACCTGGTGATCACCTACACCGGCGCCAACGAGTACTCCGGTCAACCGCGGCCGGCGGCCGTCCCGCTGGCCGAACTGCTCGACACGCTCGACATCACGACCGCCGAGAAGGTTCGACACCGCATCCTCGTCGAACATCCGCTGCAGCCGTTCGATGTTCGCAACGTCGAGCGTGGTGCGCTGGTGCCGGACGTGCCGTTCAGTTTCGACCCGACAGTGCTCTCCGCGGCCCGCGTCGCGGTCGGCGATCACGCCGACCAACCGAGTTTCATTTCCGAACCGCTGCCTCCGCCACCCCCGGACGACATCGTCCTCGATGATCTCGTCGCCTTCTTCAAGGACCCGGTGAAGGGGTTCTTCCGCGCGCTCGAGTACACGCTGCCGTGGGAGGTCGACGGTGTCGAGGACGCCATGCCGGTCGACATCAGCGCGCTTGAGGAGTGGACGGTCGGCGACCGGATGCTCAACGACATCATCCGCGGGATGACCCCGCAGCAAGCCCAGAATGCGGAATGGCGCAGAGGCACACTGCCGCCCGGGCGGCTGGGCTGGCGCAAGGCAACCGAGATCCGCGAACAGGTCGAGCGGTTGGCCGCCGCGGCCCGGCAGTGCCGGCAGGCCGACGCGCAAGCCTACGACGTCGACATCGACCTGGCGGTAGGGGCCGCCAGGCCAGCTCGACGGCTGATCGGGACGGTCTCGCCGGTGTTCGGCGACCGGCTGGTATCGGTGACCTACAGCAAGCTCGACGGCAGGCACCTACTGGAGTCGTGGATTCCGTTGCTGGCGTTGATCGCCCAGAATCCGACCCGCGACTGGTGCGCCGTGTGCATCGGTCGGCGCAAACGCGGCAATGTGCCGCGGGTGGAGGGACTGGGCTGGCCGGACGGCGACGCGGTCGATGTGCTGCGCGAACTGGTGGCGATCTATGACGCCGGACGACGCGAGCCGATTCCGCTGCCGATCAAGACGTCCTACGCGTGGGCGACCGCGCGGCATTGCGGCGATGACCCGGTGCGCCAAGCGGAGTACCGCTGGAAGTCAAGCGACAGCTATCCCGGCGAGGACCAGGCGCCGGCGCACGTGCGGGCATGGGGCAGGGACACCCGACTGGCCGATCTCATGCAACCGCTGCGGCCGGGCGAAAAGTATGACGGTGAGAACAACCGGCTCGGTGCGTACGCCGCGCGGCTGTGGCTGCCGATGCTGCGCGCTGAACGGACGGTGGAGTGATGGACCGCTTCGACCTGCTCGGTCCGCTGCCTTCCCCGCGGTCGACAACGGTGCTGGAAGCCAGCGCCGGCACCGGCAAAACGTTCGCCTTGGCCGGGCTTGTGACACGCTATGTGGCTGAGGGGACAGCGACGCTCGATCAGATGCTGCTTATCACCTTCGGGCGGGCAGCCAGCCAGGAGTTGCGGGAGCGGGTGCACCGCCAAATCGTCGACGCGGTCATCGCGTTCGGTGATCGGTCACGCGTCGGCGACAACGAGGTGGTGCGACACCTGCTAACCGGCACCGATGAGCAACTGCGGTCGCGCCAGCAGAATCTGCGCGACGCGTTGGCGTCCTTCGATGCGGCGACGATCGCGACGACGCATCAGTTCTGTCAGCTGGTACTCAAATCGCTGGGCGTCGCGGGTGACACGGACGCCGGCGTGGTGCTGGTCGAGGATCTCAACGAGCTGGTCAGCGAGATCGTCGACGACCTGTACCTGTCCCACTTCGGCCAACAGGCTGACGAGCCGCTACTGAATTATCGGGATGCGCTGCGGCTGGCCCGACAGGTCGTCAACAATCCGGCCACAGAATTGCGGCCCGTCTGCCCGCCGGCCGGGTCGCGCGCGGCGCTGTGCGTTGAGTTCGCGAAACATGTTTTATCCGAGATGGACACACGCAAGCGACAGCGGGGCATCCTCGGCTACGACGACCTGCTCACCCGGCTGGCCGACGCGCTGGACGCACCCGATTCCCCCGCGCGGATGCGCATGCCTCATCGTTGGCCGATCGTGATGGTCGACGAGTTCCAGGACACCGACCCGGTGCAGTGGCAGGTGATCGACCGCGCGTTCAACCGACGGTCCACGCTGATCCTCATCGGCGACCCGAAGCAGGCGATCTACGCGTTCCGCGGCGGCGACATCGTCACCTACCTTGATGCCGCGGAGACTGCCGGTGACAAGAAGACGCTGGCGACGAACTGGCGCAGTGACGGCGCGCTGGTCGACCGGCTGCAGGTGGTGCTGCGCGGCGCCGAACTGGGCGACCCGAGGATCGTGGTGCATGACGTCGAGGCGTCCCACCAGGGGCATCGGCTCGTCGGGGCGCCGCGTAACGATCCGTTCCGCCTGCGGGTGGTGCGTCGGGCGACGTTCGGGCGCAGCGGTATTCAGAATCTTGCGATCGACGACCTACGCGAATACATCAGCGCGGACCTCGCCGCCGACATCGGCGCGCTGCTGGCTCGCGGTGCGATGTTCGACGGCAAACCACTTCAGGCGCGCGACATCGCGGTGATTGTCGAGATGCACAGGGACGCCCGCTGTTGTCACCGCGCGCTCACCGCCGCGGGCATCCCGGCGGTGTACACCGGCGACTCGGATGTATTCACCTCGGAGGCGGCCGACGACTGGCTGTCGCTGTTGGAGGCGTTCGACCAACCGCACCGTCCCGGCATTGTTCGCGCGGCTGCGGCGACGATGTTCTTCGGGGAGACCGCCGAGACGCTCGTCGCGGGCGGGGACGCGTTGACCGATCGCGTCGCCGAGACGCTGCGCGAGTGGGCGGGCCACGCGCGTGAGCGGGGCATCGCGGCGATCTTCGAGGCCGCGCAGCTGCGCGGCATGAGCGACCGGGTGCTGTCGTGGCAGGGCGGCGAACGGCACATGACCGACCTCGCGCACATCACGCAGCTGCTGCAGGAGACCGCGCACCGAAAGCACTACGGCTTGCCCGCGCTGCGTGACTGGTTGCGCGAGCAGCGCGACGAACGCAGCGGCGCAACAGAGCACCACCGCAGAATCGACAGCGATGCGGCCGCGGTGCAGATCATGACGGTATGGGTGGCGAAGGGGCTGCAATACCCGGTGGTGTACCTGCCGTTCGCATTCAATCGCAACGTCCCGGTCCAAGACGTGGTGCTGTTCCACGACGGCGATCAACGCTGCCTGCACATCGGCGGCAAGGACAGCCCCGACTTTTCCACCGTCGAGGAACTCGGCCGGACCGAGGCGGCAAGCGATGACAGCCGGCTGACCTACGTCGCGATGACGCGGGCGCAGTCGCAGGTGGTCGCCTGGTGGTCACCGGCCGCCAACGAACCCAACGGCGGATTGTCGAGGCTGCTGCGCGGGCGCCGCCCGGGTGAGTCGGCGGTCCCGAATCGGGTTGACCCGGCGAAGGTTTCCGATGACGACGCGTTGGCGCGGTTGCGCGAGTGGGAGGCGGCGGGCGGGCCGGTCATCGAAGAGGCGGTGGTCTCGGCCGGGCCGGCTCCGTCCGCTCCGGCGCCGCCCCCGGATCTCGGCGCGCGGGTTTTCGACCGTGCGATCGACACCGCGTGGCGGCGCACCTCGTACTCCGGGCTGATCCGCGCCGCGGAGGTGACCGGTGTGACAAGCGAGCCGGAGGTGGTCGAGCTCGACGACGAGGTGGGTGATGTGGTCGGCGACGTCCCGTTGCCCGACGCGTGCGTCGACGCCGACGTCGCGTCCCCGATGGCCGATCTGCCCACGGGTGCGAAGTTCGGCACGCTGGTGCATGCGGTGCTCGAAACCGCTGATCCGTGCGCGTCCGACCTGGCGGTGGAGCTGGAGTCACAGATCCGCGTCCATTCGGCCTGGTGGCCGGTCGACGTTCCCGCGTCGAAGCTGGCCGCCGCGATGGTACCGATGCACGACACCCCACTGGGTCCGTTGGCTTGCGGAGCGACCCTGCGGCAGATCGGCCTTGCGGACCGGCTGCGAGAGCTGGAGTTTGAGTTCGCACTCGCCGGCGGCGATGTGCGTGCGCCTGCCGCGTCGGTCCACGTGGCCGACATCGGCCGGCTCCTTCGCGACCACCTGAGCGCGAGCGACCCCCTGGCGCCCTACGCCGACCGGCTGATCGGCGACTCGCTTGGCGGTCAGGTGCTGCGCGGTTATCTCAGCGGCTCGGTCGACGCCGTGCTGCGCATATCGGACAGCTACCTGGTGGTGGACTACAAGACGAACTGGTTGGGCGATCCCGATCGTGGGTTGACCGCTGCTGACTATCAGCAGCCACGGCTGGTCGAGGCGATGCTGCATTCGGACTATCCGCTGCAGGCGTTGCTGTACAGCGTTGTGCTGCACCGCTATTTGCGCTGGCGCCGGCCCGGCTACGATCCGGATCAGCACCTGGGCGGCGTGCTGTATCTGTTTGTGCGCGGCATGTGTGGTGTGGCTACGCCGGTCGTCGACGGGAATCCGGCCGGGGTGTTCAGCTGGCGCCCGCCGGCCGCGCTGGTGACCGCGTTGTCCGACCTGCTTGATTCTGGGAGGGCGGGGGCATGACGACGGTCGAGTGCCGCGTCGCGACCCGTGCCACGGGCCTGCTGCAGACGTTCAACACCGCGGACGTGATCGACTCTGCTGATGTTCATGTGGCTCGTCGACTGGCATCGATGGTCGACGAAACCGACGAGCGGGTCGCGCTGGCGATCGCACTCGTCGTGCGGGCTCTGCGTGGTGGCTCGGTGTGCGTCGATCTCAGAACGATCGGAACACAGGTCGGCGCTGGCGATCTGCCGTGGCCGCAGCCCTCGTCATGGTTGGCCGCCATCGAACGAAGTCCACTGCTGCAGTCACCGCCGGTGCTGCGGCTGTCCGACGGTCTGCTGTACCTGGACCGGTACTGGCGCGAGGAGCAGCAGGTCGCCGACGACCTTTTGGCGCTCCTGCCGTCGTCGCGGCAGACACCCGTCCCGGATATCAGCCGGTTGTTTCCGCCGGGCTATGAGGAACAACGCGGTGCTGCCGAAACTGCGCTGTCACAGGGGCTAACGGTGCTCACCGGTGGGCCGGGCACCGGTAAGACGACGACGGTCGCGCGGCTGTTGGCATTGTTCGCCGACCAGGCGCAGCTGCTCGGGAATCCCCGGCCCCGAATCGCTTTGGCTGCGCCGACGGGCAAGGCGGCGGCCCGGCTGCAAGAGGCGGTGCAACTCGAGATCGACCGGCTCGACGCCGTTGACCGCGCGCGGCTGTCCGGCCTGCGGGCGACCACCCTGCACCGGCTGCTGGGCAGCCGTCCGGATACATCGTCGCGGTTCAAACATCACCGCGGTAATCGGTTGCCGCACGATGCCATTGTCGTCGACGAGACGTCGATGGTGTCGCTGACGATGATGGCGCGACTGTTGGAGGCGGTGCGACCGCAGACGCGGCTGCTGCTTGTCGGAGACCCTGAACAGTTGGCCTCGGTGGAAGCCGGTGCGGTGCTGGCCGATCTGGTTGACGGCCTGGACGGCCGATGCGACAGCCCGGTCGCCGCCCTGAGGACGTCGCATCGCTTCGGCGAGTCGATTGGCCTTTTGGCCCAAGCGGTTCGCGACGGCATCGCCGACCGCGCAGTCGAGGTACTGCAGACGGGTGGAGAGCACATTGAGTGGATCGACGCCGACGCTCCGGCCGAGAGTCTTCGTGAGGTTCTCCTGCCGCACGCCCTGAAGCTTCGCCGAGCCGCCGTTGTCGGTGACGCGCCAGCCGCTTTGGCGATCCTTGACGAGCACCGCCTGCTGTGCGCGCACCGCCGTGGATCCCATGGGGTACAGCACTGGAACCGCCAGGTGCAGCGCTGGCTCACCGAGGCGACCGGCGAGCCGATCTGGTCGGACTGGTATGTGGGGCGGCCGATTCTGGTGTCCTCGAACGACTACGGGTTGGGTCTGTTCAACGGCGACACCGGTGTCACGATCCGGGACGACGGGGTGTTACGCGCCATCATCGCCGGCACGGACGGTCAGCGCGAATTCGCCACCAGCCGGCTCTCGGACATCGAAACCGTGCACGCGATGACGATCCACAAGAGCCAGGGCAGCCAGGCCAACGAGGTAACCGTGCTGCTGCCCCCGCCAGACTCACGCCTGCTCACCCGCGAGTTGCTCTACACCGGTGTCACTCGGGCGAAAACCAAGGTTCGGCTGGTCGGGTCCGAGGCGCAGGTGCGCGCGGCGATCGCCAGCCGGGCGACCCGCGCGACGGGTCTCGCGCGGTTACTTGCACGACGATAACCCGTGTTCCGACCGCGCCCGCGAGATCGAGGCAGCGGCAGAAACGGGCCGTCCGCGCCCCACCGCCCGATGAACACCGGCAGTGACACATCGGCGACGCGGTCGACAGGAACCGCGGTCAATCGGGGAAACGCGATGTCGAGGCGGGATGCGGTCGCCGCGATCAGCGAGTACGAAC
>JAFAWC010000684.1 GCA_019242135.1 Mycobacteriaceae bacterium
AGGAGCGCCCCGATCGGCAGCGCGACCAAGAATCTCAGAAGCAATCCTGCGGCCTCGTTCTGGTCCATGCCCAGCACACCCTGACCGAACAATTCGACGTCGACCAGGGTGACCATCAGCGCGGCGCCCGCGCACAGCGACGCACCCAGCGCGCACAGAAACGGACCGAACCGGACACCGGCCGGCTCGATCAGACGGGTGCGGGCGAAGCGCTCCCAGATCGCGAACGCGATCGCGGCGGCCAGCGCGCCGCAGATCACCGGCACGCCCCAACTCGGCAACACCTGTTTGCCGTCCGGCGCCGGGTTGTACAGGCCGATTACGGCCAGGCCCAGAGCGATGGCCAGGAGCACGCCGCCGACCACGTCGACCCGCTCCGGCGGACCCTCGGTCCGCTTCCGTGACGGCAGGCTGAAGTGGATCATCACCATCGCGATTCCCGCAAGCGGGACGTTGATCCAGAACACGGCCTGCCAGTGGGTCAGCAGCCACACGATGAAGATGCCGTACAGCGGGCCCAGCACACTGCCCAGTTCCTGGGAGGCGCCGATGCCGCCCAGGACCGCCGCGCGGCTGCGTTGCGACCACAGATCCGCCGCGAGTGCGAACGTCACCGGCAGCAGCGCGCCGCTGGCCGTCCCCTGGATGAAGCGGCCGACGATGAGCATCAACCGATCGTCGGCCAGCGCGGTCACCACCGAGCCGGCCGCGAAGCCGACCAGGCTCAGTTGGAGCATCAGCTTGCGGCCGAAGCGGTCGGACGCACGACCGAGCAACGGCATGGCGGCGATGTAGCCGAGCAGGTACCACGTGATGATCGGAGTGACCTCCTGCACGTGGTTCAAAGCGATTCCGACGTCGGCCATGATGTCGCGCATGATCGTCACGACGACGTACGTGTCGAGCGCACCGAGCAGCACCGCCAGGCAGCCTGCGGTGATCGCGATGCGCCGCTTGGACGTCGCCGTCGCTGCCTCAGGAGTGTCCAGCGCCATCAGACACCCGGCGGCTTTTGCACGTCGACCGGCTCGTTCCACTTCGACAACGTCATCTGGATGCTGTTGCCCGAGCTGGGTTCGAGCTTGACCTGGACCAGGTCGTGGTTGCCGTCCTCGCGGATCCAGACGGTTGCGGGAACGTTTCCGCCGGAGGCGACCTTGGGGGCGATCTTGTTGACAGCGTCGGCGGTGACCTGACCGGTGATCTTCACCGTCTGCACACCGTTGACCGTTTCCCGTCCCTGCGCCTTGGGATCGGTGAGGCTCGACAAGATATTGGCCAGGCCGGTGTCGGGGTTGAGGATCACCGAAATGTCGTAGATATTCGCGGCCGAACCGAAGTCGTTCCACGAGTTGGGGTCCAGCGATCCGTACAGGGTGCCGTTGAGAACGACGAAATCGGCGTCGACGTCGCCCTCGCCCATGGTGAACCGGGCGTGGCCCTTCGCAGCGACGGCGGGCGTATTGGTGAGGTCACCGCTCACTGTCTTGACCGGGAGGTGTTCGATCTTTCCCTGGACCGAGAGCTCCAGGTGCGCGCTCTTGAGGTCGCGGGTGGTCTGGGTGGACTGCTTGAGCAGCGTGGCAGCATCGGGCAGATTAGCCGTCGACTGATTGCTCGACTTCGAACAGCCCGCGGTCAGCGCTACGAACAGGGCAATGGCGACAACAAGGGCGGCAGTACTTCGACAGCGCAAACGCATGCCCTGCATCGTAGAGGGTCTAGGTGGAGGGTCTGGGGCACTAGCCTGTGCTGGTGTTCACCGGGATCGTCGAAGAGGTTGGCCGGGTCGTCGAAAAGACCGATCTCGCCGACGCTGTCCGACTCCGGATCAGCGGTCCGGTCGTCACGAGCGACGCTTCGCCGGGTGACTCGATCGCGGTCAACGGCGTCTGCCTGACGGTGGTGGACGTGCTGCCGGATGGCGAATTCACCACCGACGTGATGGGGGAGACGCTGCACCGCTCGACGCTGCGGCAGGTAGGCGAACGGCCGGACGTGAACCTGGAGCGGGCCGTCACCATCGAGCGCAGGCTCGGCGGCCACATCGTTTTGGGCCACGTCGACGGAACAGGTTCTGTGATTTCGCGCACGCCCTCCGAACATTGGGAAGTGGTACGGATCGGGCTTGGGGCCGAACTCGCCCGCTACATCGTCGAAAAGGGGTCGATCGCGGTCGACGGCGTGAGCCTCACCGTGTCGGGCGTCGGCAACGACGCAGGTCAGAACTGGTTTGAGGTGTCGTTGATCCCAACCACGCTCACCGAGACGACGTTGTCGGGCGTGCCGGTCACGGGTGAGGTCAATCTCGAGGTCGACGTGATCGCCAAATACGTTGAGCGACTTATGGCGGCTAAATAGGCGCTACCAGCATAAACAGGCCAATTCTGCGAATCACCCCACTACAAGCGACTGCCGCCGCCACCCGCCTTTATCACGAGCCATAACTTGGGTCTCCAGCCCCTGCGCAAGAAAGGGTCTCATGGCCGCGGCCCGCCGGGTTAGTTCCACCGGCTGCCGTCCCAGTAGCGCTGGGTTGGGCCACCGGCCGGGTCTGGGTACCAGCCGGGCGGTGGTGAAGTCGGCGTCATCTGGCGGGGAGCGGGGGCCGGCGAAGACAACGCACTGCGCCACTCTTTGCGGGCCCGACGTTCAGCAACGATGTAAGCAAGACCGATCACACCACCGCGGCCTGGTCGGAGAAATCCAACAATCCAACTAGGGTCGTTGCCTCGGCTGATCTGAAACACACTACCCATGCTGGTTTTCGGCCAGTTGATGCTGCACCCATTGCGGTGATACTCGAAAACCGTCACATGCTGGCCGGCCTTGAGGCGCTGGTTGAGGTCCGGTATCCGGAGTCTCTCAGCGATCCAACCGGCATATCCCGCCGGGCTGGTAAGGGTGAACCGGACCGTCGAATTCGTGAGCTTCAGCTCCCCTATGGGGATATTGAAGACGTTGACAAACCCAAGGCTGTGCAACAGATACGCCCCGGTTCGAGGCGGCGGGGTCACCTGCATCAGACACCTCGCTGGCCGCGTCCTGCCACAACTCCTGCAATGGTGCAGCCTACTACCGCAGAGGCGTCGACGCGGCGAGCCTGTTTTTGCTGGAGCGCCTATCGGGATTGAACTTTTTCGACGGCCAAACAGAGACGGCCAAACAAGAGACGCCGAACCCGTTCTAGCAGTGAAATTTCATCACCAGAGATCACCTTTGACGAATGCCCCGCGCCTCTCGCGACGCTGCCGAATGAAAAGGGCCGGGCGTCTCCATGGGGCTTCTGGTCTCAACTGACCCCCGCAAATCCAGTCAGACGGAGATTTCCACCACATCAGACACCTCTTTCGTGTCGTTTCGTTGGGCGTACCGCGGGTAGCCCGTACATCGACCCCTATAGACCCCTAGAGAAGGTCACTGGGGCGGTAATAGTCGATTGGATGAAGTTATGAGCAGCACTGGACAAACGAGTGAGGGCGGGGCACGAACCGGCGGTGCGACTGGGCCTGTTGAGGATGCCGAGTACAAGTCGCCGGCACCCGAGTCGACACCGGGGGGAGCCACCGCGTCACCCGCGGATGAGCAGCCGGCCTCGGAGGCGCCGGAGACCGAACGCGACCCCCAGGGGACCGGACCGAGTCACGTCGCTGGTACAGGGCGCGCCGACGACGCACCCTAAGTCAAGCTATCCAGGCCGATAACACAGGAGCGGTTGACCGAGCACGCTAAGACATTGAGCCGCGACCCAATTACGCAGCCACGCGACCCGGACACCAGCCAGGCTCGCGCCACCCGGGGGCCGGCGTGGTTGGCTGGCAACTTCTGCGGGAAACGGAGGTGCCCGGTGGCTGGTAATTGGTCTGGTTTTGGTTATCGAACGCAGGGGTACAAGTTTGCTTGCGACCCTCATTGAGGATCGTTTCCTTAATTAATGGAGTGCGGCCATGCGCAATTCTTGGGTATCACTCTGCACCATGAGTACAAGGCGTTGCTGGACGCACGGCGCGGCGAGGAGCGGTTGGGGTGATCTTGCTTTGCGGCCTGTCCACCATCCCCGGCTGGATAGTGCTGGTCTTCCTGGTCTGGGGTGTAATTCGGAGCGGAAGTACAACACGCGGTCCAATGGGCACCAATCGAGATCGAGAAGGTTGACGTTGCGGCGGACCCGGTAGCCCGCTACCAATTACGGAGGCGTGGGTAGCGCGGTTTGAGGGACAGTGCCGAGAGTCCTCCCGGTCTAACATATTTACGCCCATAACGCTCGTCCGCGACCTCATGCTAGCTGGCAATTGCATAACGCCTGGTCACGGCTAGTCGCCGAGTATGTCGAAAAGCTGATTCGCACAGGTCACTAGACTGGCATGGGAGCAGCGCCTGCGCGGGCGCCGCGCCGCGGTGAAGGAGTAGCCGGCCATGACCAGGTTGGACAGCGTCGAGCGCGCGGTCGCCGACATCGCGGCGGGCAAGGCGGTCATCGTCATCGACGATGAAGACCGGGAGAATGAAGGCGATCTGATTTTCGCGGCCGAGATGGCCACGCCCGAGCTGGTCGCCTTCATGGTGCGTTACACCTCCGGTTATCTTTGTGTGCCGTTGGCCGGCGAGATCTGCGACCGCTTGGGCCTACTGCCGATGTACGCGGTCAACCAGGACAAGCACGGCACCGCCTACACCGTCACTGTCGATGCGAAAAATGGTGTGGGCACGGGTATTTCAGCCTCCGACCGAGCGACGACGATGCGCCTTCTGGCCGATCCATCAAGCGTCGCAAACGATTTCACCCGGCCTGGACATGTGGTGCCGTTGCGGGCAAAGGAGGGCGGGGTGCTGCGCCGGCCCGGCCACACCGAGGCCGCCGTCGATCTGGCGAAGCTGGCGGGACTGCAACCAGCCGGCGCGATCTGCGAAATCGTCAGCCAGAAGGACGAAGGCGCGATGGCGCAGACAGACGAGTTGCGGGTCTTTGCTGACGAGCACGGGTTGGCTCTCATCTCCATCGCCGATCTGATCGACCACCGCCGCAAGCACGAGAAACACGTGGAGCGGATCGCCGAGGCGCGGATTCCCACCCGGCACGGCGAGTTCCGCGCCGTGGGTTATATGAGCATCTACGACGATGTCGAGCACGTCGCGCTGATGCGCGGCGACGTCGGCGACGGAGAGGACGTGCTGGTGCGCGTGCACTCCGAGTGCCTCACCGGCGACGTTTTCGGCTCCCGCCGCTGCGACTGTGGTCCACAGCTGGATGCAGCGATGGCGATGATCGCCCGGGAAGGCCGCGGCGTCGTGCTCTACATGCGCGGCCACGAGGGGCGAGGTATCGGGCTGATGCACAAGCTGCAGGCGTATCAGCTGCAAGACGCCGGTGCAGACACCGTCGACGCCAACCTCGAGCTGGGCCTGCCGGCGGACGCCCGGGACTACGGGCTGGGTGCGCAAATCCTCTACGACCTCGGAGTGCGCTCCATGCGGCTGCTCACCAACAACCCGGCCAAGCGGGTCGGGCTCGACGGCTACGGGTTGCACATCCTTGAGCGGGTGCCACTGCCGGTGCGGGCCAACGCGGAGAACATCCGCTACCTGATCGCCAAACGTGACCGGATGGGCCACGACTTGTCCGGGCTC
>JAFAWC010000280.1 GCA_019242135.1 Mycobacteriaceae bacterium
CCTCGCGCAACGGCGGGTTCACCCGGTAGCGGCCGTCGTAGCTGGCCAACCGGGTGTCGTCGAGCGTCAGGTGGTGCGGTGTCACTTCTGCGCTGATCGAAATGCCCTGCGCCTTGGCCCATCTGAGGATTTCCACGGTGCCCGCGGTGGAGGCGTGGCAGATGTGCACCCGTGCCCCGGCGTCGCGGGCCAGCAGCGCATCGCGGGCGACGATCGATTCCTCGGCGGCCCGTGGCCAACCCGACAACCCGAGCAGCGCAGCGTTTGGGCCTTCGTGTGCGACCGCGCCCACGGTCAGTCGCGGCTCCTCGGCGTGCTGGGCGATCAGAACGCCCAGTCCGGTCGCGTATTCCAGTGCCCGGCGCATCACCAGCGGGTCGTGCACGCACACGCCGTCGTCGGAGAAGATCCGCACCTGGCCCGCGCCGGCGTTCATCAACCCCATCTCGGTGAGTTGGCTGCCCGCCAACCCAACGGTCACCGCTCCGACGGGGTGCACGTCGACCAGACCGACCTGCTGCCCGCGATGCCACACGTGGTCGGTGACCACCGGGCTGTCGGCGACCGGGTTGGTGTTGGCCATCGCGAAAACCGCGGTGTAGCCGCCCAACGCCGCTGCCGCGGAGCCGGTTTCGATGTCCTCTGCGTACTCGCGGCCCGGTTCCCGTAGGTGGGTGTGCAAGTCGACCAGTCCGGGCAGCAGCACCTGACCGGTCGCGTCGATGACATCGGCATCGTCGGGAATGTCCACGCGCGGGCCCATCGCGACGATCTGTCCGTCGTCGACGAGCACGTCGAGGAGGTCACCTTCGCCGTAGCACCGCACTCCGCGGATGAAAACGCTCATGCACCCACCGTCGCGTCGGCGCCCACCAGCAGATGGAACAGCACCGCCATCCGCACGTGCACGCCATTGGAAACCTGTTGTAGCACCGCAGATTGCGATGAGTCCGCCACCGAGAACGAGATCTCCATGCCGCGCACCATCGGGCCGGGGTGCAGCACCACTGCGTGGCCGGGCAGCATGGCCTGCCGACGCTCCGAGAGTCCGTACAGCACCGAGTATTCCCGCGCCGAGGGGAAGAAGCCGCCGGTCATCCGCTCGGCCTGTACCCGCAGCATCAGCACCGCGTCAGCGACCGGCAGTTCGGCGTCAAGATCGTGCGAGACCGTGACCGGCCAGCCGGTCACCCCGACCGGCAGCAGCGTCGGCGGCGCCACCAGCACGACCTCGGCGCCCAGCGTGTCCAAAAGCAGCACGTTGGAGCGCGCGACCCTGCTGTGCAGGACGTCGCCGACGATCACGACGCGCTTGCCTTCGATGCCGCCGAGCCGCTGGCGGATCGTCAACGCGTCGAGCAGCGCCTGCGTCGGGTGTTCGTGCGTGCCGTCGCCGGCGTTGATCACCGACGGCCCGCCGTCGTCGGTCGCGGTCCATTCGGCGAGCTGCTGGGCGGCTCCGGACGCCGGGTGGCGGATGATCAGCGCGTCGGCGCCCGCGGCGCGCAGCGTCAGCGCGGTGTCGCGCAGCGATTCGCCCTTGCCGACCGATGACCCTGCGGCGCTGACATTGATCACGTCGGCGCTCATCCATTTGCCGGCCACTTCGAACGACACCCGGGTCCGGGTGGAGTTCTCGTAGAACATCGTGATGATGGTCCGCCCGCGCAGCGTCGGAAGTTTCTTGACATCGCGGCCGAGCAGATTCTGCGCGAACCGGTCGGCGTTGTCGAGAATGGCGACGGCGTCGTCGCGGCGCAGGTCGGCCGCCGAGAGCAGATTCCGGCTCATGGCGACTCGTCCCTGGTGATGACGACGCCGTCGCGGCCGTCGTGTTCGCTCAACAGCACGTGCACGCTTTCATTGCGCGAGGTCGGCACGTTCTTGCCGACGTAGTCGGCGCGCAGCGGCAGTTCGCGGTGCCCCCGGTCGACCAGCACCGCCAGTTGCACAATGCGTGGCCGCCCGAGGTCACGCAGCGCGTCGAGCGCCGAGCGCACCGACCGTCCGGAGTAGAGCACGTCGTCGACCAGGATCACCAACGCGTCGTCCAGCCCACCGTCTGGTATTGACGTATTCTCAAGTGGACGCGGCGGTTTCATCATCAAGTCATCGCGGTACAGCGTGATGTCGAGCGCCCCGTGCGGCACGGTGACGCCGGCGAACTCGTTGATCTTGGCGGCCAGCCGGGCGGCCAGGATGACGCCGCGAGTCGGAATCCCGAGCAGTACGACATGTGAACGGCCGACCGGGTCGTCTAACGCGGTCTTCTCGATGATCTGATGGGCGATGCGGGAAACGGTCCGATTGACGTCCGATTCGGACATCAGTTCCCGGTCGGTGGCGCTGCCCACCCAGACCTCCTTCTCCGCCTCACCGGACGGATCGTTAAAGGACGTCAAACTGCGGCGAGCCTACCACTGGCCGATAGGGTGGACGGTCAATGACCACGCCGCAGCTGTCCGCCAACCAGGCGTCGATCCGCGAGGTTGTCGAGGCCGGGTTGCTGTCGGGCGCGGTCACGATGGTCTGGCAGCACGGACAGGTTCTGCAACTCAACGAGATCGGCTACCGCGACGTGGGTGCCGGGACCCCGATGCAGCGCGACACCGTTTTCCGGATCGCGTCGATGAGCAAGCCCGTCACCACGGCGGCGGCGATGACGCTGATCGACGAGGGAAAGCTGGCGCTGCACGACCCCGTCACCCGCTGGCTGCCGGAGTTCGCCGAGATGCGCGTTCTGCGCGACCGCGGCGGGCCCCTCGACGACACCGTCCCGGCGTGCCGGACCATCACCGTGGACGACCTTCTCACCCACCGCAGCGGGCTGGCGTACGCGTTCTCCGTCACCGGCCCCCTTTCGCAGGCCTACTTGCGACTGCCGGTGCGCCGGCATCCCGACACCTGGCTGGGAGAACTCACCGCGCTGCCGCTGGTGCACCAGCCGGGTGAGCGAATGACCTACAGCCACGCCACCGACGTGCTGGGCATCATGCTGTCCCGGATCGAGGGCAAGGAGCTCCACGAGGTCCTCGCCGAGCGGATTTTCGGGCCGCTGGGAATGCACGACACCGGCTTCTTCGTCACCCCCGAGGGCCGGCGGCGCGCGGCCACCATGTACAAGCTCGACGACGACGGCCGGCTGTGTCACGACGTGATGGGTCCACCGCCGATCGCCCCGCACGCGTTCTGCCTGGGCGGCGGCGGGCTGTGGTCCACCGCCGACGACTATCTGCGGTTCGCGAGGATGCTGCTGGCCGGCGGCGCCGGTGTGCTCTCCGCGGAGGCGGTGCGGTTGATGCGCACCAACCGACTGACCGACGCGCAGCGACGGCAGCCGTTCCTCGGCGCGCCGTACTGGGTGGGCCGGGGCTTCGGCCTCGGCCTGTCGGTTGTGATGGACCCGGCGGAATCCGGGCCGCTGTTCGGTCCCGGCGGAGTGGGCACCTTCGGTTGGCCCGGCGCATACGGAACGTGGTGGCAGGCCGATCCGACACGCGAGCTGATCCTGATCTATCTGGTGCAGAACCATCCGACGCTGTCGGCGGACGCCGCCGCGGCCGTGGCCGGCAACACGTCGCAGGCGAAGCTGATGAGCGCGCTGCCGCGATTCGTCCGGCGCACCTACCAGGCGCTGGCGGACTGATGACTGCCGCCATGGTGATCAGCGGTGCCGGGACCGACCTGCCGAACTGTTCGGACCCGTCAGGATTCGCCGCGAACCGCGGCCGCCGCCGCCCGGATCTGCGGGGTGACGAGCATGATCTGGCCCAGCACGCCGTTGACGAACCCCGGTGACTCATCCGTAGACAGCTTCTTCGCCAGCTCCACCGCTTCGTCGACGGCCACCGGTTCGGGTACATCGTTGGCGTGCAACAGTTCCCACACCGCGACCCGCAGAATCGCGCGGTCCACCGCCGGCAGCCGCTCAAGCGTCCAGCCCTGCAGATGCGCCGAGATCAGGTCGTCGATGTGCGCGCCGTGCTGGGTTACCCCCTGCGCGACCGTGACCGTGTACGGGTTCAGCGGTGTCACGCCGGCTTGCCGGGCTGCGAGCTCACTGCGCGCGCCGGCGACCTCGGCGGGGGTCAAACCGCGCGCTTCGGCCTCGAACAGCAAGTCGACGGCGCGTTTTCGCGCCTGGTGACGGCCCCGGTCAGCCATTGACCCCCCCAATGCCGTCAGGCATTGATGCGGCCCAGATAGCTGCCGTCCCGCGAGTCGACCTTCAACTTGTCACCGGTGTTGATGAACAGCGGCACGTTGATCTGCGCGCCCGTCTCGAGCGTGGCCGGTTTGGTGCCCGCGCTGGAGCGGTCACCCTGCACGCCCGGCTCGGTGTGGGTGACCTCCAGTTCGACGGTCACCGGAAGCTCGAGATACAGCGGATTGCTGTCGTGAAACGCCACCTGCACGGGCATCCCCTCCAGCAGGAAGCGGGCCGCGTCGCCGACCAGTGACTCGGGCAGCGGGTGCTGCTCGTAGTCCTGGCTGTCCATGAAGACGAAATCCGACCCGTCGCGGTACAGGTAGGTGGTGTCGCGCCGGTCGACGGTCGCGGTCTCCACCTTCACCCCGGCGTTGAAGGTCTTGTCGACGACCTTGCCGGACAGCACATTCTTGAGCTTGGTCCGCACAAAAGCCGGTCCCTTACCCGGCTTGACGTGCTGAAATTCGACGATCTGCCACAGTTGTCCATCGATCTGAAGGACGAGGCCGTTCTTGAAGTCGGCAGTCGTTGCCACGGTCAGTTGTTCTCCTAGCCCTTGGTCGCCAAGTCGAAGTTCTTGTTACTGAGTCTCTCACCGGCGCGGTTCGACCCCAGATGTGCCCCAGGGCCCGCTCGCCGACACGATCGCGAGTCGCGAAGGCCGGAAACACCCCCATCTGGGAGACGCTCGATCAGGTCGCCGAAGCGTTGCTGGTCACTGCGGCAAAGACACGCTGACGCGCAACTAGGTAATGATCACAAGATCTTTGGGGAAACGGGTCAACAGCTCCGGGCCGTTGGGGGTCACGATCAACGTGTCTTCGATCCGCACGCCGCCGCGGTCGGGCAGGTAGACACCCGGCTCCACGGTCACCGCGGAGCCGGCCTGCAATGCGGTGGTGGACGTGGCGCCGATTCCCGGCGCTTCATGGATCTGTAGACCGACGCCGTGGCCCAGGCCATGTCCGAAGTTCTCCGCGTAGCCGGCATCGGCGATCACCGTTCGCGCGGCGGCGTCGACGTCCTTGCAGGCCGTCTCCGGCGCCAGCGCCTCACGCCCGGCCCGTTGCGCCGTGGCCACCAACTCGTAGATGTCGCGCTGCCACTGCGCGACCTGGCCGAGCACGAACGTCCTCGTCATGTCGGAGTGGTAACCGCCGATCAGCGCCCCGAAGTCGATCTTCACGAAGTCCCCCGACGACAGTTCGGCGTCGGTGGGCCGGTGGTGAGGTATCGCCGAGTTGGGTCCCGTCGCGACAATTGTCTCGAACGACACGCCGTCGGCACCGTGATCCAGCATCAACGCCTCGAGGTCGCGGGCCACCTGCCGTTCCGTGCGTCCGGGGCGCAGCCCGCCGCGGTCGACCAGGTCGGCCAGCGCGGCATCGGCCGCTTCGCACGCGAGCCGCAGCAGCGCCTTCTCCCCGTCGTCTTTGACTTCCCGCAGCGCCTCGACGGTGCCCGACGCGCGGACGAGTTCGACGTCGCCCGCCGCCTGGGCGAGGCTGTCGTAGCCGTCGACCGTGACGACGTTGCTCTCGAAACCCAGCCGCGTCACGCCGTCAGCGGCGGCCAGGCGGGTCAGATGCGGACCGCACGCCCGCTCGATCTCCAGACGCACGTCCGGCGCCTGCTGCGCTGCCTGCGTGCGGTAGCGGCCGTCGGTGGCCAAGATGGCGGGGACGTCGTCGTCCGCGAAGACCAGCAGGGCCGCGTTCGAACCGGTGAACCCCGACAGGTAGTGGACGTTGACCAGATCGGTCACCAGCATCGCCGACAGCTCCGCCGGCTGCAGCCGGCGACACAGGTTACGGCGTCGCTGGGAATATGTCACGGCACTTGACGCTACCCGCTAGGCTCAGCGGCCATGAGGTCTTGGTTGCTGCGCGGGCTCGTCTTCGCCTTCTTGATGGTCGTCCTGCGGCTCGCTCAGGGCGTGATGATCAATAACTGGGAGACACGGGCCCAGCTGATCAGCGTCTGTCTCGTCCTGATTTTCGCCGTTCTCGCGTTGTTGTGGGGGTACTTTGACGGGCGCGGCGACGCCAAAGCCCAGCCCGACCCCGACCGCCGTGGCGACCTGGCGATGACGTGGCTGCTAGCCGGGCTGGTCGCCGGCATCTTGTCGGGCCTCGTGGCGTGGGTGATCGGACTGTTCTACACCACGATTTACGCCGCCGGCCTGCTGAACGAGGTCACCACGTTCGCCGCGTTCACCGCGCTGCTGGTGTTCGTCCTGGCCACCATCGGTGTCGCCATCGGCCGCTTCCTCATCGACCGGCGCTACAACAAGGAGCACCCCACGCCCACCCGCGAGGGCAGCCACGGATCCGACACCGACGTGTTCGCCGCGGTGCAGGACGACGAGAAGACGCGGGAAACGAGGACCCCGGAAGCCAGGACCCAGGAAGCCAAGACTCAGGAGATGCGGACGAGGTAGTGCAGCGCGAGGATGTAGCCGTGCACACCCAGGCCCGCGACGACACCCGTCGCGACCGCACTGATGTAGCTGTGGTGCCGAAACTCCTCGCGAGCGAAGATGTTCGAGATATGCACCTCGATGAGCGGTGCGGTCAGTTCCGCGCAGGCGTCCCGCAGCGCGACCGAGGTGTGGGTCAGGCCGGCGGCGTTGAGGATCACCGGCTCGTCCGCATCCGCGGCCCGGTGAATCAGGTCGATGAGTTCGGCCTCGCTGTCGCTCTGCCGCACGACGGCTTTCAATCCGAGGTCGGTGGCCGTGCGCTCGATCATCGCCACCAGTTCGAGATAGCTGGTGGTGCCGTACACCTGCGGTTCGCGTAACCCCAAGCGGCTGAGGTTGGGGCCGTTGAGCACGTTGACCGTCGTCACGAGTTGCCTCCCAGGTTCGCGTAGGCGGCGGCCAGAAGCGCAGGGTCTGGACCCTTTAGGCGGCCCGGCTTGGCCAGCCCGTCGAGCACCACGAACCGCAGCACCCCGGCGCGCGTCTTTTTGTCGCCCGCCATGTATTCGATCAGCTGCGGCAGCGCCGCGGGGTCGTAGCTGACCGGAAGCCCGAGCGAGGCCAGGATCGACCGGTGCCGCTGCGCGGTCGCGTCGTCGAGCCTGCCCGCCAACCGTCCCAGCTCAGCAGCGAACACCAGGCCCACCGACACGGCGGCGCCGTGGCGCCATTGGTAGCGTTCGCGGCGCTCGATGGCGTGCGCCAGCGTGTGACCGTAGTTGAGGATCTCGCGCAGCTGCGATTCCTTTTCGTCGGCGGCCACCACCTCGGCCTTGACGGCGACGGCGCGGCGGATCAGTTCGGGCAGCATCGGCCCTGTTGGGTCCAGCGCCGCCTGCGGGTCGCGCTCGATCATGTCGAGGATCGTCGGGTCGGCGATGAAACCGGCCTTGACCACCTCCGCCATCCCCGACGCGATCTCGTTGCGCGGCAGCGTCTTGAGGGTCTCGAGGTCGACGAGCACGGCCCGCGGCTGATGGAAGGCGCCGACCAGGTTTTTGCCCGCCGCGGTGTTGATTCCGGTCTTCCCGCCGATCGCGGCGTCGACCATGCCCAGCAAAGTGGTGGGAACGTGCACGATCGCGACTCCGCGCAGCCACGTCGCGGCAGCGAACCCCGCGACGTCGGTCGCCGCACCGCCACCGAGGCTGACGATCGCGTCGCGGCGGCCGATCCCGATGCGGCCCAGCACCTCCCAGATGAAGCCGACGACCCGCAGCTCCTTGCCCGCTTCGGCGTCAGGTATCTCGATGCGATGGGCGTCGATTCCTCTGCCGGACAACGATGTTCGTATGTGCTCGGCTGTCGCCGACATCACCGGCTGATGCAGGACCGCAACCCGGTGGGTGGCGTCGAGCAGCTGCGTCAGCTCAGCAAGCAGCCCGGAGCCGATGATTACCGGATAGGGCGGCTCGACCGCGACCTCGACCGTGACGGGGTCAGTCACGCTGCATTCGCTTCGCGCGGCGCGCGGCCAGGGCCGCGGGGCTGGGTGGGGGTTGCGGGCCGTCGGTTGGTGTCAACGAAATCGGGGATCGGCGCCAGCTGGGGCGTCGCCTGCGCCGGGGGTTGGGTGCGGAGTTGTCCTGCCCGGATGACGGATTCTGCAGCCGCGCAACGATGTGGCGCACTACCGCGCCCGGATTGCGGCGGTTGGTGTTGACGCGCATCGTCGCCGCCCGGCGGTACAGCGGGGCCCGGTCGGCCAGCAGCGCACGGTATTTCGCCGCCGGATCCGGCCCGGCCAGCAGCGGGCGCACGGTGCTGCCGCGGGTGCGCCGGATTCCCTCCGAGGCGTCGATTTCCAGGTAGATCACGGTGTGTCCGTGCAGGGCATCGCGCACGCCGGGGCTCGTGATCGCGCCTCCGCCCAGGGCCAGCACGCCGTCGTGCTCGGCGAGCGCGGTGCGGACCACCTGTTCCTCGATGCGCCGAAACTCCCGCTCGCCGTCGGTGGCGAACACGTCGGCGATAGTTCGGCCCGTCTTCGTCTCGATCGCCGCGTCGGTGTCTTGGAACCCGACCCCCAACGCCCGGGCCAGCCGCCGTCCGATGGTCGACTTGCCGGAGCCGGGCAGCCCGATCAGCACAGCCTGGGGTGCCATCGCACTACCCCGACGCCCGCGCGTCGTGTTCGCGTGCGGCCTGCCGAGCGGCAACGCCGTCCAGATATGACGCGATGTTGTTCTTGGTCTCGTTGATCGAGTCGCCGCCGAACTTCTCCAGCACCGCACGGGCGAGCACGAGGGCGACCATCGACTCGGCGACGACCCCCGCGGCGGGCACGGCGCACACGTCGGAGCGTTGGTGGATGGCGACGGCCTCGTCGCCGGTGGCCATGTCGACGGTGGCAAGCGCGCGCGGCACCGTGGAGATCGGCTTCATCGCCGCGCGCACCCGCAGCGGCTGCCCGTTCGTCATGCCGCCCTCGAGTCCTCCGGCGCGGTTCGTGGACCGCAGCACACCGCCCGGACCGGGGTAGATCTCGTCGTGCGCCACGCTGCCACGACGGCGTGCGGTCTTAAACCCGTCTCCGATCTCGACGCCCTTGATCGCCTGGATACCCATGATGGCGGCCGCGAGCTGACCGTCGAGTCGGTTGTCGCCGCTGGTGAACGAGCCCAACCCGACGGGCAGGTTCAGCGCGACGACTTCGACGACCCCACCGAGGGTGTCGCCGTCCTTCTTGGCCGCCTCGATTTCGTCGATCATGGACTGCGCCGCCTTCTCGCCATACGCGCGAACCGGGCTGGCGTCGATCGCGTCGAGGTCAGACGGCTGCGGCGGGGGGCCGTCGTACGGCTCGGACGCGCCGATGGAGATCACATGCGAGAGCACGTCGACGCCAACGGCCTGCCGCAGGAATTCGCGCGCGATCGTGCCGGCCGCCACGCGGGCGGCGGTTTCCCGGGCGCTGGCCCGTTCCAACACCGGCCGGGCATCGTCAAAGCCGTACTTGAGCATGCCTGCGTAGTCGGCATGCCCGGGACGCGGTCGGGTCAGCGGGGCGTTGCGCGCCACATCATGAAGCTGCGCGGCGTCGACGGGGTCGGTGGCCATGACGGTCTCCCACTTCGGCCACTCGGTGTTGCCGATCAGCACGGCGATGGGACCGCCGAGGGTGACGCCGTGGCGGACACCGGCCAGCACGGTGACGTCGTCGGCCTCGAACTTCATCCTGGCGCCACGGCCGTAGCCCAGCCGCCGCCGGGCCAGCTGCGCCCGGATGTCGTCGGAGGTGATGCGCACACCGGCGACCATGCCCTCGAGCAGGCTCACCAGCGCGCGGCCGTGCGACTCGCCGGCCGTCGTCCACCGCAACACGCGTCCCATCTTCCCATGCGACGTGCGTGTTTCTCCAAGGCGAGCCGCCGACCGACTCTACGTCGGGGCGACTGCCGCGGCCATCGCCTCCTTGGGCGCCGGGCGGCCGGTGAACTGCTCGACCTGGGCGAACGCCTGATGAAGCAGCATCTGCAGCCCGTCGATCACCCGCCCACCCGTGGCGGCGACGGCGGCTGCGAGCGGGGTCGGCCACGGATCGTAGATGACGTCCAGCAGCACCCGCGCCTGCCGTAACGCGCTGACCTGACCTGCGGCGGCGGCCGGGATCGTGCTGACCACCGCGCCCGCCGCTGCCGCGTCATCGGCCAGACCCGGGTCGTCCAAAGCGCGCCATCGCCCGGCGAGGCCGACCGTCTCGGCGAGTTCGATTAGCGCGCGCGCCTTGGCGGCGTCGCGGGCGACCACGGTCGTGGTGCGGGCGCCCAGGTCCGCGGCGGCCACCACCGCGGCCCGCGCGGTGCCGCCCGACCCGATCACGACGACGTCACCGTGCACGGCGCCCAGCGCACCGGTGACACCGTCGACGTCGGTGTTGTCGGCCCGCCAACCTTGCTCGGTATGCAGCAAGGTGTTGGCCGACCCCACCAGCGTCGCGCGTTGCGTGCGATCGTCGGCGAATCTCAGTGCGGCGAACTTGCCGGGCATGGTCACCGAGACGCCGACCCACTCCGGGCCGAATCCGCCCACCAGGGGCGGCAGTTGCTCGGCTGTGCAGTCGATGCGCTCATAGGTCCAGTCGCACAGCCCGAGTGCGCGGTATGCGGCCAGATGCAGCTGCGGGGACCTGGAGTGCTCGATCGGCGAACCGAGAACAGCGGCTCTGCGCCCGCTCATCGCGCGCTGTCGAGGACACCGTTGCGTTTGGCCAGCTCGATGTTGGCCAGATGCTGCTGATAGTCGCGGGTGAACAAAGTGGTGCCCTGCATGTCCACGGTCACGAAGTACAGCCAGTCGCCGGGTTCCGGTCGGACGGCGGCGGCCAGCGCTTGCGCACCCGGCGAGCAGATCGGAGTTTGCGGCAACCCCTCGTTCAGATAGGTGTTCCAGGGGGTGTTGTTGCCGCGGTCGGCGTCGGTGGTGGCGACTTCCTGGCGGTCCAGCGAATAGTTGATCGTGGAGTCGAACTCGAGCTTCTGGTGCACCTGCAGCCGGTTGTAGATCACCCGCGCCACCTTGGCGAAGTCGGCGGGTTTCGACTCCCGCTGCACCAGTGATGCCACGATCAGCGTCTGGTAGGCCGACATCGACAGTCCATCGGGCGAATCGGCGAGGCCCGCTTGGGCGTACTGCGTTGTGCTCTCGCCGATCAGCTTGGCCAGCATCTGCTCCGGCGACCACGACGGGTTGATGTCCCAGGTGCCGGGCGAAATCAGACCTTCCAGCCGGCGGTGATCCCCTCCCATCGCGGCCACCTGCTGCTCCGCCCAGGACGGCACGTTGAGCGCTGACGGGGAGTCGGCGCCGGCGACCTGACTCAGCTCGTCGGCCGACACACAGCGTCGCTCGCTGCCCAGCCGGGCGCACGACGCGCGGGAGATCAACGTGAAGATGCCCTCGGTCACCGCGTTCGTCTTGACGTCGTGGATGTCGTCGAGCTGCCGGCCCTCGGGGATGACGAGCTTGCCGACCCGGTTCTGCGGATCGGTCAGGCGCCGGACCGCGTCGGACGCCGGAATCTGGGTGCGCATCTGGTAGTAACCCGGCTGAATCGACGACATCGCCGAATTGCCGTGCGCCGCGTCGACGAATTTCTGCACCGAGGCGACGACCTGATTGTCGAGCAGCGTCTGGCCGATCGCTCGTGTCGAGTCCCCGTCGTGGACCTGAATGACGATGTCGGCCTTGCCGCCGCCCGAGTAGTCGCCGAACCAGCTGTGCCAGAGCCTGGAGCCCAAGAACACCGCCGAGATGACGACCATGACGAGCACCGCCAGAACCGCCATGCGGGTGTTGTGGCGATGCCGACGGGCGCGTTGGGCTTTCATGCGGGCGGCGCGGGACTGGCGCGGCGCCGTGCCGACGGCCGCCGGTTCCGTGCGCTCGCCTCCCCAGTGGTCAGCCACGGCCGGCCTCACCGGACGCTGCTGACGTGCGACGCGCATCAAGCCAGCCCTGAAGGATCGCCACCGCTGCGGCCTGGTCGATCACGGCGCGCTGACCCTTCGCGCGGATACCGGCGTCGCGCAGCGAGCGCTGCGCGCTGACCGTGGTCAGTCGCTCGTCGGCGAGCCGCACCGGAATTCCAGAGATGCGCTGGGCGAGCGCGTCGGCGAGCGCCACCGCGTCGGCGGCGGCCGGCCCGGCCCGGTCGGCCAGCGTTCGCGGCAGACCGACGACCACCTCGACGACGTCGAGGTCTGCGATCAGCGCGACGAGTCGGCGAAGATGCGCTCCG